>CAYYEN010000005.1:10915-12090 GCA_964470795.1 uncultured Spirochaetaceae bacterium
TCCTGCTGTTAATCCTTATGAGATGACACAGGAACAGATCAATGGTATGGTGAATCGTTCAAATTATTATAAGGATTATATTCTTAATATCAATAGGATGAATCCATTTGGTGCACCAAATGATATTGATAATCCTTATAATCTTCTTGGAGGTCCTTCATATGTTGGTGCAGATGGACAGCTCCATATCCGTCAGGTACCACCACAGCCTGAGTATCATGCTCGTAGAGAGTTTCTGAATTCTGGTAGAGAGAAGCCATATCCAACGATTGGAGGTGAAGCATTCGGTCGTAGTATGTATCATGGTTTTGATTTCTATACTATGAATCAGCCAAACATGGTATACAATAATATACCAAATAGCGGTCCGACAAACATGTACGACACAGCAACCCCGAATGACCCAATTGCACCGCCATTAATGTCAATTCCGTTCATCAGAAATTATATTCAGAAGCAGAAGAATGAAGAAGCTCGTCAGAAGATTGGTAATCCCGATCCGTATGCAGCAGCATTCTCACAGCCCACTCAGAAACCGGTACTCCAGGATCCAAACAATTATGCGAATCCGTATTCAATGAGTATCCAGAATCAGATAGACAGGAGTAAACTTATGATTGATCCAAAATGTGGAATGGTTCTCAATGATGGAGATCCAAACGATCCACTTGCAATGTTATTATCCATCCAGCCTGCAGGTCAGCCCATCACACCTCAGCAGGAAATGAGAAATCAGGTTGCTCTCCAGCAGCTTTATAATATGCAGATGGGATATCCTCAGTCACAGCAGCCTAATCCGTATAACTTCGGTTCCGTACTTGGTGGACCTACATATGTGGGTCTTATGCGTCAGGGTGTTGCACCAATGATGTATGGTTATCAGAATAATCAGCAGTCACAGTATAATCAGTATGGTATGTACAACCAGCATGCTAACACATATGGTATGCCCCAGCAGAATCCACAGCAGCAGATGTATCAGCAGCAGCCGCAGATGGCACATTATGGTCAGCAGACCAATAGTGTATTTACAGACGAAGCAACAATAAGATCCATGGCAAATTATGGCATGTCACCAAATCAGGTAAACCAGTACAACAATTCATACGGAATGCCACAGCCACAGCAGAATCCACAGCAGCAGCCACAGGTGAATACACGTTCAATGATCAACC
>CAYYEN010000005.1:12190-26680 GCA_964470795.1 uncultured Spirochaetaceae bacterium
CCACAGCAGAATCCACAGCAGCAGCCACAGGTGAATACACGTTCAATGATCAACCCACAGTCATTAGGTTATCCTCAGTCACAGCAGCAGACATCCGTTAATGATATATTCGGTGATAAGTCTGACAACAGTAATCGTGTTGTTGGTAATCCTCTTCCAGAAGCACGTGACGTAGCAGAAGGTTTAACACAGGATGAAATTCTGGATATCATGCTTAAAGCAGACAGAGGTGAACTTGATACAACACCAGTTGAATTCAAAGAACCTGAAAGACCTAAGTCACCAGATCAGCTTGCAGCAAAACTGTTCAATCTGTCATGATAATAATTGATAATATATACATTTATATATTATAAAATCAGAAAAGAAGGAGGAGTGTTCTATGATGAACACGAACATTTGGACCGAAATTTCAAATGGTATGGATATCGTTAGCAATGCATTACGCGGTATCAGTGCCATGCTTAATGGTCCACAGCTTCAGGGATATCCCCAGCCCGTAATGGGTCCACCGAATGTTGACGTCAATATGTCACGTCGTGATCTCCCTGAAAATCAGCAGCCACAGTATATGGGATATTATAATAACAATTATAATATGCCGAACGCTCCGTATATTAATAATTACGGATATCCATCTCCACCACAGAATCAGATGTATACACCACCGATTCCGGGAATGTCGGATCCACGTTATGGTATCCAGCCGATGAATACACGTGATCCATGGTTCTCTGGAATGAATAATTACATGAATGCGAATCCGAACACAGGCATGTATTATAATCTTCCAACGTATACATCACCATTCCAGCAGCAGAATGCAACCAATACCGTTTATGGTATTCCTGGAGGTGGTTCATATGGCTATTAATTTTAAGAAGTTTTGCATGAACCACACTAACAATGTCAAACTGGCAATTCCATCTATCGTTGATGAGGTTCCTGATGTTTATAAGAATACTGCAGAACGTGTCTTGAAAGATCTCAAGACACGTGTTGGTATGTTTGATCGTACACCGATTCCTTATATTCAGGATACAATTGATATGGTTGATGATATGGATAAAGCATTAAGTCCAACAAACGGTGATGTACCAGATTCATTAATCGAACACATATCAACTGAATTATATAACAATTCCTTCAACAATGTTGATGAGACTGAACAGTCGATAATTGTTATTGTGGCATTGTACATTTGTGTAGCAAAAAACAGCAAGAGTGATTGACTGTTTTGATAGCATAGGTTTAAGTCGATAATAAAAATAAAGGAGGATAAGCTGGCGGTGCCTATGCTGTATAATCCATTCGACGGTGGATGATATCGTAAGATAATGTCAGCTAAAACAATATGAGCAATATTGGTAACGTAAGCCTGAACAGAGAAGATTCAGGTTGGATCTCTTCACAGGAGGTCGCAAACCACCTCGCAAACAAGCTCGGATTCCCCATTCTCTGTGACTTCAAGAAGTTCGGTGGTACTTCTCCATTCGAGTCATATGTAAGAATGAGAGTCGGTATGAAGGACAGTGATTGTCTCATGCCTTATGAGTCAAATGACATCATCTCAAGTCTTCTGAGAAATTACAGCAACAATATTCCGTTAAAGAAGAGCGTACTTGATGTCCTGAAGCCTTATATGTATCCCCAGGATCCTAAGGTTCTCAGACAGATGATTCTCAATGTTCCTCCTCAGAGACTTATGCAGATTGGTCTGTGTGGTAAGAACCTTGAGGACCTGCTGAAACATGCAGTACCGATCCACGACACAAAGCATGCACATGTTGGAATCTATCTCAGACCTGAGGTAATTCTTGAAGAAATGTGCATCGATCCCGCAGATGATAATCCGGGTGTATTCCATATCGATATTACCGATGGTGATGTTGAGCGTGGTATCAGATGGCAGGTTTCTGTACAGAAGAAGTCTACCAACGTAAATAACACAATCACACCGGATATGAGTGTTACACTCGACACAATCTTCTCAGGTATGTGATTATACAAAACAACTGGAGTACATACGGGAGATATCTCCCGTATGTTTACTTCATTATATTGGAGGTGAGAAAATGATAGTTGATATACATCAGATGATCAATATAATTGAAGATTTCATGTGTAATGATTGGATCAAAGAAATTGACATTGGTGGATGTGTTGGTAGTAACATATTCAGAATATGTATGGAAACAGTAACAGGTTTCTGTAATTTCAATGATATTATGATAATCGAAGGATGTCAGGATTTTATCGAGATGCAATCAGAGTTTTTACCGAATCACATTTTCTATGCTGAAGGGGTAGCAACCGGTTGGTGTAATGATATAAGAGAGAATGAGCGTGATCTTCCAAAGTTCATGCGTTCAGATCCTTCAATTGTCACATATCCAAGAAACATGAATGAATATCGTTTGATTGTATTTAATGATTCTCATTTGATTCCCGATAAATACAAGAACATCATTCGCAATTCGTTTGCGGGTAAAATCATTAATGTTGTTGATCCATATGATTATGGATGTGAACGTTTTACACATGCTCCAACAGTGGTTGACACTATTAACAAAGTATCAACAATTCAGGCATATGCAAGAAGAATGTTTAATATCGAAACGCGCGCAATCGATAAAAACGTAATCTGTCGTGTCCGTGAAATTGGTAAAATACCAGTTAGAAGTGTTGGTAAACAGGATAAGAACCAGTATGTCACACCATATAAACCAATCATAGATTATGTGAAATCACGTAGAAATGATGGTTTGCGTAAAGGGCAACGTGTAATATGTAGATCGAATTTCATAAATACATATGGGTCTGAAATAGGAACACACATATTCACAAATCATTCAATCGGTACATTACAAACAAATCGTCAACTCATAAACGGTTTGTACAAAGTCAGGTTACATAATTCCAGACACCACATCAATTGTGATTTGAGTATGAATCCAGATGCAGCATCATATTATGAAACCATTGTTGAACCCGCATCCATATTATCAATTGATGACATGCATCATCACAAATTCAATTCTATAGTTTTAGTGTTACCGGAAGACGGACGCACTGACTACACTGGTATAACCAATCGTGAACTTTACAGTGTTTTACGTAACACTAATGATTTGTCGATTGGTTATATGAGAATTTGATATGGCGGTGATAGAATGTTTTCAATCAAAAAAATCATAAATCGTAAAAATGATATTAAAGAAGCAGGAGTTTATTCTGTTACTGTTAAAGGGATTTATGAAAATGCAATAAAATTCAGAAAACTGTGTGATGGCATAACATTTTCAACATTAAAAGAGGTTGAACTGTTTTCAACAATGATGGATCATATTGCGGCATTAATCGATGTATATACAGAAAATAAATTTGGCAGACCCTCAACAATAATAGGATTGAGAAATTCAATATCTGTTGTTGGTGAAGCAATGGCAATTTTTGTTGAATGTACATTTGAAAATCTTGGTCCTGAAGATATTGATCATAATGAATTGATGTCGAAAATGATGCATTGTTATGACATGTTAATGGCAGGCACACGGATGATGATCCATACGATGGTTGGAGAATATACACAAATCTCCACTGGGGTAAACATAATCGATAGATATTACAAAAACTTGAACAACAAAACGAAGGGTGACATAAAATTTACAGTGAACTTCACGCAACCAGACAGTGTTCTTGGACGTGAACCAAAGGAGGATAAACATGGCACAAATAAACGAAACAGAACTTCAGGCAATGGAGTATAAACAGAAGTTCGATTATTCTCAGTATTCTCACGACAACGACGTCAATGTTATTCCCAAGAATGATTTCAAACGTTTGATTCGTGATACATTTAAAACCATAACCGAAGTCGTTAAAGAAACATACGGTCCATATGGTTCTCAGTATACACTGAATGAATTAAATCAGACTTCATCAACCAAAGATGGATACAACACATTCGAAGCAATACATTTTTCACATCAGTACAAACAGATGGTGAAACTTGCAATCGGAAAAATATGTTCACGTGTAAACGAAGTTGTCGGTGATGGTACCACATCTTGTTTGCTGTTAGCAGAAAAGATTTTCGATTCCATCAATGAAACTTTGAAAACTCCTGAAGATGAACGTCGCATTGATTCGATTTTAACAGACATCCAGAAGTTCTTCAATGATTCTTTAGAGTTTGCAAAAGAATATGATCTGGTTAAACCACTGGATAGCAGATCATTGGAGAGTGTTATCATGATGGCAGCCAATCATGATAAACGTCTCAGAGATGTACTCATCAATGGTCTTGATGTGAAGTATGATTCTGAAGGTCTTGTGACATCAATCAATAACATCATCGTGCAGACCAGAATAGATCAGAGTGTTTCAACCAAATACGAAATACTTAAGATGCCTGGACAGTATCGTGTTGAAGTTGCAATGATGCCGGGTGACATCGCAATGTTATCAGAAAAACGTGATGTTGTAATGGTCGTATATGACCATCCATTCAGAGATTCCGACTGGGAGAAATTCAAGGACGCATACAAGAACAAGTATTGTCTGGATAAAAAGGTTCCAAGAATAAATGAAGATGGAACATTATCAAAACCGGGTCCACTTAATCTTCCTACGATAATGATATGTGCAACCGGATTTAACAAATCAACAATTGATCAGTGGATTCAGCCATGGCTCCAGCAGGAACTCCGTGTTGGTCATGAACATAATTTCATTCGTGCCGAAATCAAAGGTATATATCCAAAGAATGAGTTACGTGATCTTGCGGCAATTGCCAATATTGAATGTCATAATGCATATACACCAGTAATCAAATCAGAAGAGTTTGATAAACATGTAACAGTTTCGGTATTCAATAACAATTGTCTCTGTTTGTATAATGTCGAACCTCCTACTGAATACATCGAAGGTATCAATATTGACATGCAGTTGGAAGAGACTGCTGCCAGACGTTCAAGTATGAAGAAACGTATCAAAGCATTAACGATGGAAAAGAATGATACCACTATAAATGTCACAGTTCCTAATAGTCTTGAAGAAAAGATGTTAAAGGACAAAATCGACGATTGTACTTCAATCATCGAATCTGCATTTGAGTATGGTTGTGTTCCGAATCTGTTCAAGTACGCTCATAAGATTCTTGAGATGTACAAATCTGATGAACGTTCATCAATAGTTGTCGATCAGATCATGAAATCAATTGAAGGAATATTCACTGATATTTGGGTATCAAAGAATGGCACTGATGTTGGTTGTGTTGATCGTTGTAAGGCATACTATGACTCATACTCAGCATCATATGATGTTGTGGAAGATACATTTGTTGACGTCGAAAGTTTATCAACATCCGTCCAGTATGATATCGAAGTAATTTGTGCAACATTGGAAATCGTTAAATTCTTATTAACATCCAGAGGATTAATATTTGATTCATGTATTCTTCAGATGCATGGAGACAAAGGAACATATGTTCCAGTGTAATGAATTATATTTGAATCCCGGGAATACCCGGGATTCAATATTTCATGTTCCAATTTGAACAGTTCATTACATGAATTTTTAAAAAGGATGTGAATGGAATGAAACAACTGAAACAGTCAATCTATAAAAATATACTGTCAGTTTTGGTCCAGCGATCATACAGAACCTCTCAAAATATGATACTATTCTCACGAATATTATCTGCATATCCATGTAACAAAGGCAGTTACTGGATGACATGTAATCGTGTAATTGCACAACTTGAGACAGGTATTAAAGATATACCATTGATTCTTGAAGGTATGAGAAATACTGGAGAAGATGAAGAAGTCATTAATACCTTACTCGATGTATATAAAAATCCGACAATAACAACGGTTGCTGAGGTTGCACATCTTATCAAGATATTATCGGATTATCTTAAATATGCAAACGTTTTAAAAGTGAAGAATGCGTTCATTTCTTCAATGGACATGATCGATGATGAGAATGAGAATAATCTCGCGGAATCTGTGGATGCTGTATATGATTATGCTTCACAAATATGTCAAGCATATAATACAGCAAATGTATCTGTATCACAACATCAGTTCGACACAGGTCAACCAGAGATGATGGAAAACATCGTTGCTCATGCACAAGATTCGACAAACATAACAAATGTTGTCATTACAGGAATCAAATCATTGAATGCATTATTATCTCCTGGCTATGTCAATGGTGCATTGTATGTTTATGCGGCATTACCCGCGAACTACAAATCTGGTATATTACTGGAATCGCACATTGATGTTTTAAGATATAATAATCATTTAAAAGAAACCTTACATGGAAAAACACCTGTATCCATTTACATAAGTATGGAGAACAACATGTCTCAAACGGTTAAACGTTTATGGAGTATTTTATATCCGAATATTGACATGCGTTCTTATACTGCAGAAGAAGCAACTGCAATGTTTAATAAGGCATTGAATGTAAATGGATTTCGTTCTGTTATTCTTTATTATGGATACAGAGAAAAATCAACAAAAGACATTCGTGATATCATTAACACATATAATACTGACAAAGAACAAGTTGTTGCAGTGTTCTTCGATTATATCAAACGTGTTCGTCCCGCCAGGGCTGACTCATCTACCATGAGTAGTGAGAAGAGTGAGTTAAATGTTATCATGAATGAATTCAAAGCAATCGCAGTTGAATTGGATATTCCATTTATAACTGCACACCAGTTGAATCGTTCTGGTGCTCAGGCTCTTGATGAAGCCGCAAGAAACCGTGCAAACAATGTTAGATCTGATGTATTGCTCGGACGTAGTAATATATCTGTCGCGTAAACAAACCTGCGCCATATACAAGTGATTGTATATGCAAACCTATTTAATTGCTGGGACCGCGTAACGTAATGTCGGGATGACATAGCAGCGTATCAGCAGCCAATCTTTTAAAAAGGTTCAACGACTATCGAAACTAACTCAATCATCTAACGTGTCGTGAGACACCTTGATTGGAATAAGGATGTAGATCCGAAAGGAGTAGAGTAGCGCCAAAGCGAATGTGGTTCTGGTTGAAAGTAATAATTTCGTAATTCCAGATTAAAGCAAAATGGTAGGGTTCTCATTAGAGAATGTGATATAGTCTCATCATCTGTTATAATGACAGAGAAGTTCATTAAAGAACTGCATGAATTTGCGAATCATGTGAAGACATTGGGGAGGTTATGGAAGTCGCGGATTGGTTAGGAATAATTAATGTTGATATGGTAGACAATAATAAGTTCCTGATGATCAAAGCCGTAAAGCAACGTGAAAAAGATCAAGCCGATCAGTCGACATGTATTGCTTATAGACATCCATTCCTGTCACCAACATCGTTTGCACTTAAACCGGATATTGTTGAAACAGTATCACTCAGTACACCATTGTACACACAACTTCAACAGTTGAATTATCCGGTTGCTAACTAAATACCAGGGTAAGTAGTAGGGTACCCTGTAAAATATATTAACGATATTTATATTGTTAAAACGGATAACATGAGAATACTGTTATCTGAAAAATCAGAATCAGGAGGAAAACAATTATGCTTAGATCGTTACAGACTCAGATCTTTGGTGCAGGTTATATCATTCCATATGTTGATATAATCGCATCAGCCTATCCAACCGAAGTCATTCAGGCTGAACCAATGATTGGATTAAAGATCGGACTCATCGACAACAGCAACATCAACCCAAAGGAACGTCTGTTGGCACTTGAACAGGTACTTCCGGTAATTCTTGGTGGCACAAGATGTATGTTAAGAGAAACACCTCTTAATGCACCATTCGGATATTATCTGTTAACACTGCCAGTTCCGAGAGATCAGTTACGTGGAATCGTAGATGATGTAATGCGTGTATTAACAATACTGGAAAACCAGTTTGGTATCACGGTCACCAAGGAATACGAAATCAACGTATCTGGTCAGTGTAATCCAATGGAACTTGAATACAAACTTGCAAGGTTTGAAGTTCCAGCTCAGTACAGCAGGTTACTGATCCATCAGTCAGGCACACCATTCACAATTGGACGTGTCGAAAGAATCAACCCGATGTATATTACCGTACGCACCAAATGGAAGTTTGGAGCTGAAAGTAATGTATATACAGACTTCGAGCATATCAAGGTATTAGCTCACCTGATTGCCGGAATTTATTAAGAGGAGGAAACTTATATGAGCGAATATGTAAATCCGGATTATCCGGTACCTGGAACATCACAGTTCCTCAGACCACAGTACACAGAAACAGCAGACCCAGGATTCTATTACATGGGTGGCGGAATTAATCCGTTTGATCAGCCTATGATGAACCCCATGTTCTCAATGCCCCAGTCTATGGGAAATAATGGTATGGGTGATTCAAGAAGATTCCTTCCTGATGTACAGCCTCAGATGAATGCACCCCAGCCCTCTCAGCAGCAGATGGGACTGAATGCATTTGTCGAGTCCAGACGTCAGGTTACACCTCAGCCTGCACCTGTTAGTCCTTGGGCACAGCTGACACCACAGCCAATGGCTCCAGCAGGTCAGCCATTTGCACCTCAGTTCATGGATCCGATGACAATGGTTCCATATGGCAATTATTCAGACATGGCACATGGTGCAGTATGCCCTCCTATCAACAGAAAGATGATGTGGGGTGACAATGCAACACCTAATATGTTCTATGATATGCCTAACATAGATTGGAATGTTGCTCAGAGATCACAGCAGCCGGTACCACAGAATCAGATGTATACTCCTCAGGGAATGTCACATGCTCAGATATTTAATACCAATGCTAATCCATATGGAACTCCATCTGTGTTTACAGACAACAGACCTTCATCATGGGATGAAAGAGCTAAAAGCATCTGGAAGTAATAAGAACGATATTACATACGGGGATATCCCCGTATGTAATATTTTTATATAAGGAGCATAGAATGATTTACACATATAGATCTAGATTGAATCAGTTACCACTGGATCTGAAATATGGTCTTGGTGAATTGACATTCCAGAAAGGTATGTTACCACCATCAAGAAAAAGTAAAGCAGTTGAGTTGTTGAAAAAATACAATGTTGACTTTATTGATGTTGGTACTGGAACCAATAGATTCATTGTCAAATATGATAATTTTGCAATGAAGGTCGCTCTTGATAATGATGGTATTGCGGATAATAAACAGGAATATGCCATAAGTGAACAGTTGAATCACATCTTTCCAACAAGTGCAGCAGATGCATTGGAACTGTCGAATGGTGGTCACATTCTTATGTCAGATTATTGTCCTGCGTTTACATCCTATCAGGAAATGTATGATCATCATTCTCGTATTGAACAGATTCTTGAAGCATGGTCTAATGCAGGTTTTCTGTTGGGTGATGTTGGTATAAGTAGAATAAATTATGCCAACTGGGGACTCAAAGGTGATAAAGCAATCTGTATAGATTATGCATACGTAATTCCAGCATCATTATATACATTTCGTTGTATATGTGGTGAATCCGATATTGCAATCACTGATAATACATTTACTGCATACAAGTGTTTATCATGTGGACGTATAATCGAGGATTCTCTGTTACGTAAAAGAATCTCTCCGGAAATAAGAATGAAGATGTTAGAGAATGCAACAAAAGGATCAATTCTGATGACTGGACCAACACTGGATAAAGAAATTCCAGATGATGTAATTGCAAAGCCATTAGGACCAGATGATCCAGATTATTAAGGAGGAAATAATAATGAACTATAAAAACATATTAAAAGGATATGGTGTATCCACACAACCAACAACGGTCGCAGTTGAAACATTCCAGCGTTCTCGTGATGATGTTGATCAGATTCTCAGATATTTCGATCATCTTGAGACAAACTATTTTGAGGATATTCCATATTCAAGACATCTGCCGAAAAGTCTTATCTGGAACATTCCAACAGATGTATTTAATTACATGACAAAACTCATGCTTATGGATGTTCCGATTACATGTAACCCAATGACAATGTTGTACGGAATGTGTTTGGAAGATGAAGAAATGTATCCAGATTTCGTTAAACGTCTCATTGAGTATGATGTATCAAACGAAGATGACATCGTTGATTACATCAACAAGAACATGCAGTTGAATAATGAACCAACCGAACCAGAGGGTGATGATACATGATTCTTACATCATTCAGATGTTTCATAAATGCAATTGTTCCAACAACGGACAAAGACACATTATTACGTTCCCAGTATTTTGTATTGGATGTTATGGGCGATCGTTCTGATTCAATCAGTTATGGTGAAAATGGTGAAATAAATGTTCGTCGTACGGGTTTCAATAATAATTACAGGATCGAATACGTTCCGGAGATATTTGATCCTGCACCCCATACGGCAGATATAACATACATCAATGTCCCAGGTGGACCATGTGTCAAAAACAAACAAATGTCATATATGAAACATTTATTGAATTCTGATACAAAATATAAAGTTTATAACCGAATGTTTTCTGAGAGTAAGTTCATCGATTATCCTGGAATAATGATTATGTTTGATGAACATAACATCATCAATTATGGTAGTCTTATTGCGGGTTACATGGCACATGAGTTTGGTGTTAATGTTGATTTTATAGATGAAACTTTGAGACCAAATATATTTGGCAATAAGAGTGGTAAATATGTTGGAGATGTTCAGAATGCCCGTATGAATATAAGAGCATGTAAGAATTATAAAATAATCAAAGACATGAAGTTGATGATTGATGAACATTCGCGTGAGAACACAATATCAAACTTCATGTCCCAACTTTCGTCATATAAAACGGAAGAACTTATTGGAATATATAATATGATATTTCCAGATAAACCACTGCCACGTGGAGTGTATACTCGTGACGATATGTTTACTATTCTGACAGGCGCAATGTGCGATGGTATTGATTTCAAATCCGGTTACGGATATGACGATATAAATGAAAACATCAACACATATGAACGTGAACTGTCTGATTGGGAACGGTTAGAAGAAGACTTTCGTTATGAATTATTACAGGATGCATCAGCAGGGTATTAACCCTGCTGATATTTTTTATTCACGATTTGATAATCTTCTTATGAAAGGAATGATATTATCATGGATACAAACAAAGCAACAAATCCAATGTCTGAATATTTGTTAAAGATTCAATTGATCATAACAAATGCAGAATTTAAGAATAAAACAGAAGCCGATGAATATGAAACTTTGGATACCAAACTCAAAGGTGATGCATATGTGCGTGCAATACGCAAAGATGATGTATTTGATTCATACACATATGATCCAAAGTTGATATATCAAGTATTGGAAAATGCGGGTTACAACACAGATACAATTTTCAAAATGATATCTGATCCAATACTGATACCTCATACATATAAAGAGATACTTACTGCAATCGGAAGACGACTTTATATCGATAATTATAAAGAAGAAAATAAATACTATGTTGAACTGACTGGCACTCCATATGAAAAAAGTGATGAGGTTTTATTGCCTGATGAGTTTTACAACATATATGCATCAGATACATCATTGACGCGTGGAATGCCATTACATGAGATGCCTGAAAAGTACCAAGAGTTGTTTATCAATTCTGAGTTTTATCCTGAGATATTGGCGAAATATCCAGACTTGATGTATCTGAAATATCTCGGATCATATTCAATACCAATTGAAGTGTCTCGTCCTGCAAAGGATGGAGAATTGATGGCAGTTAACCATAATAAATTATCAACATATAATGATATTTATGGTAACATCACGGTTGAAGATGATCTGTTGCATTTGTTTACAAATGTATATGAGAAAACACGTACATATGTTTATAATACATTGCGAGGAAATTTCTCCAGTATTTATGCAAACTATGATTCATTCATCAGATTCCTTACGATATATTTATCAATTGGAAATACATTAAATGAGTTGAGTCGAAAAGCAACATCAATGTTGTACATGAACTCGGTTGCTGCAAATAATTATTTCATGCTGTACGGTTTGCCATCATCAATAATGGAAGGAACCAACATGATTAATTTCCTCAAAAAGTTCCGACTCATTTTGATGGATAAAGGAACAAACACCGTATATCGTGTAAAGGATCTGGTTGGATACGAATACACAGATATATATTCTCTCATAATGGTAAAACAACAAATCTTCCAAGATGGTGTTCCGATTTACACAGTTGATGAAGATGGTGTTCGACATCCAATGTATAAAATCGTATTCAGAAGATCCGGTGTTGCAGATGAGAATACTTCATACTTCAAATTCAGAGAAGAACATAAAGAATTCTCTTTGGATGAAATCACATCAGGTGACCCCAGATGGTGGAATGGTCCAGATGTAGACAAGATGATTAATGAAATGAATTATACATTATCAAATTCCAAATATATCCAATTGTCAACACATATGTCAATGGAAGATGTTTTCTGGCAGACTACCATTTTACTTCGTGGATTACTTGACAGAAAACAAGAAACAATGTATTCAACAATTTCAATCAATTACAGTATCAACGGTTCATCAACAATGTCAGTGTTTGATGCGGTAATGGTATTGGTTACATTAATGGATTGGAAATTGGTTGATGCAAATGGTCGTTCATTAAAAGGCGAAATGTATTTACCAAATGGAACATATAACGGATATCCTGCATGTTTGGATATGTTGTTTAATGGATTGAATGATGATGGATCTCCAAAAGATTTAATCCTTGGACAACCATTCAAAATAACCGCATTCAATTTCGATATCAGAGAAACAGACAACGCGTTCTACAACACTATACCATATATGCCATACATAGAACCAGATGTATTTTTACCAATGTTGAACGATGTTCTTGATATGAAGAACAACAATGTTGGTGAAGTGTTGATGCATTCCGTTAAAAACATTTGGAAATATTTACGTGACAAATTAATTGCATGTAAAACCATTAACGAATTTCGTCAAGTAACTGACGTATATTCACATGTGTTCTTGGTGGATCCAATACGTAACTGGTATTCGGATATGCCATATAATGTTGATGCAATACTGTGTGATGAATTTAACATAACTCAAAACGACCTTTCAGCATACAAAGTTTACTTCATTGAAAACAATATCGATTTCTATGTATCATATAAAGAGAAAGCATATCCAATATCAATATATAATATATTAAATTATGATGTTACGTCTTTGCTACTGTTAGGAGATCAACCATTCAATGATGATGATTTTGTTGAAACATTTTTCACTGCATTGGATAATTACCAGAATGATAAGATATCCAACGATGATGAACATTTGACAGAAACAGTTCGACTTAAATGGAAAGACATCATTAAATCGAAAGTGATGCTTGATACTGGTAATACTGACAATGGTCCAAAGACAATGGAAGCAATGTTATTCAGATCTAATCCATCAATGTATGCAAGATTAGTAGAAATGAAAAATGATGAAAATTCAATCAATATGTTGATTCGTTCAATCATTAAAGCATTGGAATCATATACAAATCATTCATTAATTGGTCTCCAGTATAAATCCTTAGGTGTTGATGAATACTTCAAAACACTCAAAGAAATTATATCATATTTTAAATCATACATGGTTGAATATACACGGGATGAATTTGTATACATCTTTGGTGGTATATTTGACAATGGTGGAAATTCCGACATGTTGAAATTGTTTGACCAAATTGATCATGCTCGTGTTCGTATGGTTCCAAAAGATTCATTAACGATGTTTGATGTTTCCAAATGGAAGAAATATTTGAAAATGGCGGATGACAACATTATGCGAATGTATGATGATGCAATCTTCCGTCTCAAAGGAACATATGGAAAGATAAAACAATCTGGATATGAAATATGGTATGATAATGATGAATGGATATCGACGAACCCATTACCATCATTATCAGATGACACAGTTGTTGTTGCAGATTTCATTCGTTCCGGTAACACATATCGTATTATAATTAATAAGAATAATATCGATATATAAAATACTTTCATCACAACGTAATAATGAAGGGAATCTGAAATATGATTCATGATGTGGTTCGGAAACACATCACCTTTATACTCCTCTTTCTGATAAATTATGTGGCGGGGTTAATCCCCGCCAACTAATTTGTTTGTTATATATTTCTAAAACCGATATTTATATGATTAAAATGTAATCTATATAAGGGAGGATTTTTATGAAAATAAAGAGTATCAGACTTATTAATTTTAACAGCATATTTGCATGTAGAAATCTGAAAGAAGTCTATTACGAATTCGATAATACCGATAAAACTATCAATCAGATATGTGGTCCTAATCGATCTGGAAAAACGGTATTGATTCAACAGCTTCATCCATTCTCATCAATCAATCTCAGTGGCGATGAACGTTCTGATTTACAGTTG
>CAYYEN010000006.1:0-23883 GCA_964470795.1 uncultured Spirochaetaceae bacterium
CCTCTTTATATAATGAAGAGAAATCAAAGCTCTGCGGCGATACTCAAATAGAAGAAGATTTGTTTCATCTTGAGATTATAAAAGATGCTAATAGGCTAAATAAAAAGATTCTCGGAATTTGTAGAGGTTGTCAAATTATCAACGTTGCGTTTGGCGGTTCGTTATATCAAGACTTGTCTGAGTTTACAATTTTTAACCACAAAGCTTACGAGGAGCCTACAAAAGCCTCTCATTTAGTAAAGGTTAATAAAGAGTCACAGCTCTTTAATCTACTTAATAAAGAAAAGGTGATGGTTAACTCTCTTCATCACCAAGCGCTTAAAGAAGTTGCTAAAGACTTTAAAGTGACAGCTAGAGCTGAAGATGGCTGTATTGAAGCTATTGAAAAAGAAAATATTCTTGCAGTTCAATGGCATCCTGAAGCATTAAGGTTTACTGATGAGAGTATGATTAATTTATTCTCTTGGCTCTGTAATTAATAAGGCCCCTAAAAAGGAGCCTTATTACAATTAAAGTCTTTCAATAAGCTGTTTAAAAGTTGAGATAATTCGTTGTTTATCTTCTTCTTTTCCCTTTCCTCTAAACTCTATAGCATCAAGCACTTCAAACTTCATTGCTTCTGCATATTTTTTATATTCTGCAGCAGCACCACCTGACCATAGGGAAGAGCCAAAATAGAAGCTCAAACGGCCATTAACAGCTTTACGTTTTAATAAATCGAGAGTGTGAGCCATGGAAGGGAAGAGTTCTCTTTCATAGGTTGGAGCGGCAACCACAATAGCTTTGCTTCTCCAAGCTTGTTCAAGAGCATAAGAATCATTCTCATCTGGGATTCGTACCATATGCATCACTACATTATTCTCATTAGCAATCTTCTCAATTTCTTTCACATAGTTGAGAGTATTTCCATACATACTGGAATAAAGTAAGGTGATTTCCTTTTCTTGAGGTCCTGCAAGGTAGGAAGCCAACTTTTGATACCATTTAACTACATATAAAGGATCTTTTCTCCAAACTACTCCATGACTTGGACAGATTGTTTTAATATCTAAGGAAGCAAGAGCGGAAATACCTTTTAAAACAAAAGGAGAAAAAGGTGCAACAATGTTTGCATAATATCGCTCAGTCTCTGGTTTTAATAAAGCCCAATCCTCTTGAGTTAATTCATCATCAAAGGAAGTAGAATAGGTTCCAAAAGCACCAAAAGCATCACAAGAAAACAACATGCCATCTTCTTTGATATAAGTCATCATGGTCTCTGGCCAGTGAATATTTGGAGTGGAATAAAATACTAAGGTTTTTCCACCGAGGTCTAAAGTTTCACCATTTGTAACTACATGACAATTGGTATGTTGGTAAAGAGTTTCTACCATAGTAGTTGCAAGTTTTGTACCATAAACTACTAAGTTAGGAACTTGTTCAAATAGTTCTCTTAGTCCTCCAGTATGATCTGGCTCTAGGTGATTTAATACTAAAATATCAATATCTTGGAGAGTCTTTCCTTTTGCTTTCATTTCAGTAAGGAAGTTAGCGCCTTGTTCAACATAATCGATCAACACAACTTTTTCAGTACCCTCAACCATGTACCCGTTAATTAGGACTCCTTTCTCTACAGGCCAGCAACCTTCGAAAAGGTCGTCATGACATTTTTCATAGCGAAAGAGTGTAACATCTTTATTTAGTTCTATTTTCATACTTTCATAATATATTCCTCCTACCAATAAGACAAGTAGTTGTATTTTTGTTTTTTGTTGTTTATCTTTTAGTCATGAATTTAACCTTATCAAACTCTCTCACTTATAAAGAAACTAATCTGTCTTATAAGACTAGCCTTGATACTATTTACTCTTCAAAGATTGGTTCTGACCATATTTTGTATTATTACTATGAGATAGAGGATGAAAAGGTGGTATTAAAACTTATTGCTAGTGGTGTAAAAGCACCTCTTTCTCAAGAGGAAAAAGATACCATTGAAAGTGGACTTGAACCACTTAAAAGAGAAGAAGAAAAGCTTATTGTAGCAAAGGGCAGTTATTACTTTGTTCAAACCTCTCCGGTAGAAGATGAAGAGTTATTAGCCTTCTTACTCTTTTCAGAAAGCCAAAGTTCTAGTGGCAAGGTTTATATTCGATTCTTTAAAGAAAATCAACTTGAGGTAGTAATGCAGTTTTTGTTTCCGAAGGGGGAATAAAATGTATAACGTTTTTAAAACATTAAGTAAAATTAGCCTTCTATTTATTATCCTTGGCTTCTTTCAACCAATTGCTTGTCAATTTACAGGACCCGAAATTATAGAGGAAGGCTTTTCCACTCCAATTAACAAGGACCTCTTCTTTGCCTCAATTGCCTTAATTTTGACGCTTCTTGTCCCTATAATAGCCTTAATACGATTTAATTCTAGCTCGTTAGAAACAATAGTGACGCCGATATTTGCAGTTCTCTTATTGCTCATCGCTTATCTACTCGCTTCTAACTATAATGGTGATTATCTTTCTAAGTATTACTTTGATGAAGGGCTTACAACGATTTTATCAGGGATCGGAGGTTCTTTCATTTTTGCTCTTCCTCTAATATTTATAAAGCCTGAAAAGAAAAATAAAGACGAGAATATTATTGATAATCCGTAATTTTACCTTGTCTGTATTTTCTTCAGTTGTTATAGTTTAAACTATGAATATAGAAACAATAAGTAGCACACTACATAAATTACATTTAGAAAACGGTCAAGAAATTATTTTAATTGGAACTGCTCACGTATCTAAAACTAGTGCTGAAGAAGTAAAAGCAACTATCGATGCTGAAAACCCAGATAGAATCTGTGTCGAACTCGATAGTGGTAGAATGAAATCTAAGACAGATAAGAATACTTATGAAAATATGGATATTAGAAAGGTTATAAAAGAAGGAAAAGGTTTCTTCTTACTTGCTAATACCGCTTTAGCAGGATTTCAAAAACGTATGGGCGCTCAAACGGGTACCGCTCCTGGAGAGGAAATCTTAGCTGCCGCTACTCTTGCAAAAGAAAAAGATATTCCACTATCTCTTTGCGATAGAGATATTCAAACCACTTTCAAAAGAGCTTGGAAAAAGAGTTCTTTTTGGAATAAATGCAAACTGTTAGCAACTTTAATCTCCGCTGCCTTTTCTAATGAAAAGATATCTGAAGAAGAGTTAGAAGCTTTAAAAAGCGAAGATACTTTAGGACAGATGATGCAAGAAATGGCCAAAGAGCTACCAACTGTCAAAGAAGTGTTAATTGATGAAAGAGATAAGTATTTAGGCATCTCCATCTTTAACGCAGAAGGTTCTAAAAAAGTTGCAGTAATTGGAGCTGGTCATACTAACGGCGTAATTAAAACAATTGAAGAGTGCGAAAAGGGTCAAAACAAAACAACCCTTGAAACGCTCAGTCAAATACCTTCCTCAAAACCTTATGGCAAGATATTAAGTTATTTAATTCCAATAGCACTGGTATTAATTATTGTTTATGGTGCTGTTTCTCAAGGTTGGCAACAAGGCTTAAATCTCTTCCTTTACTGGATATTATGTTGCTGTGGCTCTACCTTAATAGGCTGTATACTTTCTCTTGCTCACCCAATAAATACAATCTGTTGTGTTGTTTCCGCTCCGTTCTTTGCCCTTAACCCAGTTTTAGGAGTTGGCATGTTAGGAGGTGTTTTAGAAGCTACTTTTAAAAAGCCTAAAGTAAAAGATTTTGAATCTATGGCGGATATGGCTGGAAACTTAAAATCTTGGTATAAGAATAGAATTCTTCATCCCCTTCTAGTTTTCTTCCTCTCTTCCTTAGGCAGTTCATTAGGAACCCTCGTAGCCTTCCCACTGTTGATAACAAAGCTATAAGACAAAAAAGTTTACCTTACTTTATTGGGGTAAACTTTTTTATTAAGAGCAAAGCGGCTAGTTCAGTTTCAATTGATCTATTAACTTTATAGTCTCTTCACTTTGTGTGCTTATATTCTTAATAACCATCGCAATTCCTTTTGTGTTACCCATCAATTTTGGGTTTCTTAAAGCTCTTATACTATTATGTATTTTTTCCACTTTATTAAGAATTTCCTTGTTATCGAAATCTGTATTATGATCATAATAATAAGCCAGAATATAACGTTTAATCTTTACAACTTTCTTCTGCATCTTCTTAAGATCATAAGTAGTGAGTTCTTTAGCTAGTGCTTCATCTTTTTTTCTTCGACTCTTTGGTAAGCTTTCAAGCGCTGTTTTACTGACCTTTTTTAGTTCTTTTACAGCTAGATTTAATGTAGATTGAAAGCATTTAAAAATAATTAATAGCAGTATCAAGGTCCCTATTATAACCAACCAATTTATCAAAACGCCTTCCAAAGAATTGTAGGCTTGTATAATAAATCTATTTATTTTTTCCATTTTTCTCCCCCTACTTTCCTGTACTTACTTTTGTAGAACTGGGTGAAGCTTTAGTCGCTGTAGGTTTATTTGTAGTTGATGTCGGTTTGACTATTTTAGGCGCCAATACCTTTTTAGGCTCAACTGCTTTTGGTTTTTCTTTAGTAACAACTGTTGGGGTTACTTTTTCAATTACCTTTTTGGTCTCCCCTTTAGTAACATTAGGTACTGTTGTTTTTTCGACAACTGTTTTAGGTTCTTCTACAAGAGGCTCCGCTTTAACTTCTACCTTCTTTTCAATTTTTGGTTTAACAACTTTCTTCACTTCTCTTTGAGAAATTGTAATCTGGTCAAAAGGTATATTGATATCATTAGCTTTATAAGCATCATAGACAGCTTTTTGAATTTGGAAATAAGCATCCCAATATTCTGCAGTTTTTATCCAACACCAAGCACTTATTACTAAAGAACTCGCGCCTGCTTCATAAAATGCAATTCTGGGGGATGGAGAGAGTAAAACAGTACTGCAACTTCTACAAGTTCTTTCTGTAATCTTTAAAGCAAAATCTAAATCGGTATCGTAATCAACAGTGAATTTCAAATCAACACGTCGTAAGGAATTTGTATTATAGTTTACAATTCTTGAGTTAAAAACTTTCTTATTAGGTAAGACTAATCGCTTGTTATCTTTAGTAGATAACACGGTGTTCATCAATCTTAATTCTTCAATAGTTCCCTCATCATTATCAACTTGAACATAGTCACCTACTTTAAATGGATGAGTACCTATCATAACAAGACCGTTTGCAACGTTTGCGATGCTGTCTTGAATTGCCAAGCCTATGGCAACGCCGGCAGCAGATAAAACTGCAATCATACTTGTTAGCGGTATATTTAGCTTTTGTAAACAGTACAGCAACAAAGATATCTTTAAAATTACATTGATAGATGTATGTACAAAACTTATCAATGCATTATCCATGTTAGAGATTAATAGCATTCTTTTTATCAGTTTTAAACACAACTTAATAGCTACAAGCCCAAAATTAACGAGATTACTACTGCAATTATTTCGTTTTCCATTCTACTAAAATAGCTGGTAATTTCGTATAATTCTTTTTCTTCCATATCCCCCTCCCAACAAAATCTATATTAATTTGTACTACTAACAAACTAATTTACTTTAATTATCCCATACAACTAATTATTTTTAAAACTTATATATTATAAGCAGTTATATTTAGTTATAAGCACTAACAAACTCACATCGCAATTATAATTTTAAAGACTTGTTTAACATCCTTTGAATATAGATGCTTTACATCTTCAGAAATTGAACTTTTAGGTGGAACTATAATTCTTTCAAAGCCCATATTAACACAAGCTTTAACTCTCTTATCTAAATAAGCAATTGGCCTTATTTCGCCAGCTAAAGAAAGCTCCCCAAAAGTTACTAGTTTTTCTGGTAGTGGTTTTTGCGTAAGCGCTGAGTATAAAGCTAAAGCTAATGGGAGTTCTATCGAGACTTCCTTAACTTTCATACCACCCGCAATGTTGATGTAAATATCTTGATTATTAAAATTCAAATTAGCATGTCGCTCTAAAATAGCTGCAACTCTACTCACCCTTGCGATATCAATTTTATCTGAATAGATACGTGAAATCCCACTCTTAGCAGGAACTGTAAGCGCTTGTATCTCAACTAAGAAAGTACGAGAGCCTTCAACCACTGCAGAGAACGCAATACCAGAAGGTAACTTTCCTTCCTCACGAGAGGAGATAAAGAAAGCTGTAGGATCTTGAACGGGGATCAACCCTTTTTCTTCCATGCTAAAAATGCCAAGTTCATCTACAGAGCCAAAACGATTCTTACTCGCTCTTAAAAATCGAACAGAACTATCATTTGTCTGTTCAAAATAGAGCACGGTATCAACCATATGCTCAATTATTTTAGGGCCTGCTATGGCACCTTCTTTGGTTATGTGGCCAACTAAAAATAAAGCAAAGTTCTCTTTCTTAGCAAGTAAAGTAAGTGCTAAAGAACAAGTCTTAACTTGAGTCGGAGAGCCCGCTATTGAAGGTACAGAAGAAATTGTCAAAGTCTGTAAGGAATCGACAACAACTAATGCTGGTTTTATTTTCTTAATCGCGTTTTCAATTGCTTCAACTCTGGTATCACAAAACATTGAGATACCATTTAAATTCAGCTCCAGACGAAGTGCTCGCATCTTTACTTGTGATGGTGATTCCTCTCCTGAAATATAAAGCACTTTGTGACGCTGAGAAACATTAGAGAGAACCTGCAACATCAAAGTTGACTTTCCAATTCCAGGTTCTCCTCCAACTAAAACAGAACTGGGGCGCATAATTCCTGTTCCTAAGACGCGGTCAAATTCAGTAATCTGGCTGCTAATGGTAACTTGCTCATCTATTCTTATATCACTTAAATTTCTTACTTCCCCATCCATTATAGGAAGCTCAACCTCTCCTTTTGATTGAGGAAGTGTAATATCTTCTATAAAAGAATTCCAAGCACCACAGTTAGGGCAACGTCCCATCCATTTACTTTCTTCTTTACCGCATTCGGTACATACATATTTAGTAATTGCGCCCTTCATAATGCTAGAAATCCAATAATTCTACATCAAAAATTAATGTTGAATTTGGTGGAATTACGTTAGGCACACCATATACTCCATAGCCTAATTCTGGTGGAATGATTAAGGTTCTCTTCTCACCTTTATGCATTGTAACTAAAGCTTCATTCCAACCATCAATAACTTGACCGATTTGAAAAGATACTGGTGCTCCTCTATGAATAGAAGAATCAAAGATTTTACCATTAAGTAGAGTTCCTGTGTAGTGAACTGAAACACTTTGACCGTTTTTAGGAGAAGCAGTGCCTTCCCCTTCCTTGGTTATTACATATTTAAGTCCAGAAGCGGTTCTAATGGCGCCTGGATAACGATTTTCAATTTCTTTATCAATCTTAGCTTGTTCAGCTTCAAGTCGTTCTAGAGCCTTTTTATCAGCATTTTCAACATACTGTGCAAAAATTTCTTTAGTAACTATAAAATCTTCTGCCTCTTTTCCTACTCTAACAATCTTAACACTACTGATTTTATCAGATTGTTCAATTCTATTTACTACCTCTTGTCCTTCAATAACATGACCAAAAATAGTGTGTTTTCCATCTAACCAAGGTGTTGGTACATGGGTAATGAAGAACTGACTACCATTTGTACCAGGACCAGCATTAGCCATAGATAAGATACCAGGAACATCATGCTTAAGAGAGGAATCAAACTCATCAGGAAAATTGTAACCAGGACCGCCTGTACCATTTCCTTTAGGGCAACCACCTTGAATCATAAAATCTTTGATAACTCTGTGAAAAGTTAATCCATCATAATAGGGTTTACCCGGGTTTTTAATATTTAAAGTACCTTCAGCTAAACCAACAAAATTTGCAACTGTCATTGGAACCTTTTCAGCTTCCAAAACCAAAACGATATTACCTTTATTGGTAGTAATATCAGCGTACAATCCATCTTTTAATTCTTTCATTTCTTTATTTCCTTATATTGTAATAATTTATTCAAATAATTCATCTTTTGATAATAATGAATATAGTCTTTCTAATTCTTGAGAAGAGGTATAAGGTATTTCTATCTTACCTCTTTTAAGATTTCCTTTTAATTCTACTCTAGTTTTAAACACGTTAAGAAACTTATCTTCAACAAGCTGAATGCTAGAATCCTTCTGCTTGGTTTTTTTCTTAAGGATTATCTTTTTCCCTTCGTTTAATTGCTCTGCAAGCACTTCTGCTTGTCTCACCGATAAATTGTTTTGAATTATTTTGCTTTTCAAAAGAAATCTATCAGAAGGATTTACTAAAGAAAGAATAGCTCTAGCATGTCCTGCAGACAAGGTTCCAGCTATAACTTCATCTTGAATATCTTCCGGTAATTGTAGTAGACGTAAGGAGTTAGCTACAGTAGAGCGTTGTTTTCCAACTTTTTTTGCAACCTCTTCTTGCGTCATTCCAGATTTGCTTATTAAATAATGAAAAGCTTGTGCTTCTTCAATAGAATTTAAATTTTCTCTTTGAACATTTTCGATTAAAGCAACTTCTAGCTTCTGCATCAAAGAAAAATTCTTAACTAATACAGGAACAACGGTTAATCCCGCAATTTGTGCTGCTTTATAACGTCGTTCTCCAGCTATTATCATATATTTAGAAGGAGCATACTCTTCAACAAGAATAGGCTGTAATATTCCATGTTCTTTTACAGAAAGAGCTAATTCTTGCAATGCTTCTTCATTAAATTGCTTTCTAGGTTGATCTGGATTAGGAATAACATCATTAATTGGTATGTTTAATACTGAATCAGGAGATATTTCAACCTTTATTACATCTTCTTTAACTTCAGTTTTATTATTATCATCAATTTCTTTAATATGTTCGACTGGAAAATCATAGGTAAAATTATTAAGTAATGAACCCATTCCTTTTCCAAGTCCATGCGTTTTTTTAGTGGACACGAGATATAACCTCCTTAGCCAATTGTGAATAGGCTTTCGCCCCAACATTCGATGCATCATAAACATTTATAGGTAAACCATGAGAGGGGGCCTCAGCTAACCTTATAGAACGAGGTATAATGGTTTTAAATACTAATTCAGGGAAGAAATGGCTAACATCTTCCACTACATCACTGTTTAATCTTGAACGCTTACTAAACATTGTAAATAATATTCCTAATATATCTAAGTTAGGATTAACATTTTTCTTAATATTTGTAATTGTTCGCATCAAAAGATTCAACCCTTCCATCGCCAGATATTCACATTGTAATGGAATTATTACAGATTCAGCCCAACATAAGGCATTCATCGTTAAAATATCAATAGAAGGAGGACAATCGAGTAGAATAAAATCGAATTCAGAATCTAAAGAAGAAGTTAAATTCTTTAAAAAGAAATCACGATCTTCTTCATCAGCTAATTCTACAGACAATCCAGCTAAATCAAGATTTGCAGGTATTAAATAAAGGTTTTGAAATAAAGTAGCTTGAACTGCATCTAAAGCTGAAACTTTTCCAGATATTACATCATAAGAAGTAGGTTTCTTGCTATTTCCAGAAACAGAACCAGTTAAATTACTTTGTGAATCAAAATCTATCAATAAGACTTTATAATTCAACGCAGCAAGGGCGGCACCCAAATTAACACAGGTAGTTGTTTTACCAACACCACCCTTTTGATTTAAAAAAATAATTTTATGAGCACTCATATCTATAATATACGTTATTAATTAAACTTTGTCATTAATGTTTTCTTGACCGTAGCATCAACTTAATGTATGTTATATATGTATAGGAGAATCCAAATGGAAGAACAAATAAAAGCAGCTATAGAACAAATTCGCCCAGCCCTTCAAAACGATGGTGGCGATATCGAATTCATCAAACTCGATGGCAACGAAGTCCATGTAAGACTTGTTGGTGCTTGTGCAGGTTGCCCAATGTCTCAAATGACCTTAAGCAACGGAGTTGAAAGATTCCTACACGAAGCAGTAGATAAAAACCTTGTAGTTATTAACGATGGTTTTTAATCTTACATAATTCTTATAATAAAGCTCTCCTTAATTGGGGAGCTTTTTTTGTTTCACGTGAAACTCCAAAAAAAACAACAAAACTTAAAACTAGAAATAGCAAGATTACAAATCTACTTAGTTTCACGTGAAACAATATCCAATTTCATAAAGACCAACCAACAACTTGTTTCTATCCATAAACAACAAATACTATTTTCTTTTATATCTAAACAAACCAGCAAGACATGCCTTATATTACTTTATCAAACTCTTTTAAGAGCTAGCATTTTCTTTAAGGTACCTACTAGCACAATCTCAGGCTCTGATGCCCCATGAACCACTACCCCTTCCCTATTACCTTTTATTAAGGCCAGTTATAAGACTCTGTTCCATTGCTTACTTGGTTTTTCTAGTTTAAAGAATAGCCTTTTCCAAAACCTCATTTAATCGCGCCAATCGACGTTTTTGTTATAAAAATTACTATATATAAGAACAGATAGACTTAAGAAACAGGTCTATATTATACTATACTATAGTATAGATTTTAATCGTTTTTTTATTCTAAAAGAGCCAAAAAAAAGACCTGCTAGATTAGTAACAGGCCTTTAAACAATTATTAATAAGTTTTAATTATTCATTATCGTTTTCATCAGTATTTTCATCTGTGCTTTCAGTTGCAGTTTCTTCAGTATCTTCTGCTACAGTATCAACTTGTTCAGTTTCCTCTGTATTGATAACAGCATTTTCTTCAATTTCTTCCTCAGCTTCTTCCTGGTACTCAGTGCAATCCATAGCAACTAAGGAATCAGTGTCTTTCTTGAACGCAACTACTCTAATACCTTGAGCATTTCTACCTTGAATAGATACATCTTTAACGTGTACACGTATTGTTTGTCCAAATAAGGTAACAAATACAACATCATTGTCTTCGTTAACAGATAAAGCATTAACAATATAGCCATTAGCTTCAGAGATATTATAAATTCTCTGTCCCATTGTTCCACGACCATGAGCCATAAACTCGCTATATCTTACTTGCTTACCTTTACCTTTATCTGTAACCATTAAGACTCTCTTATCCTCTTCAACTTTGACAAGCCCTACGATTTCATCACCTTCAGAAAGCTTCATAGCACGTACACCATGTGTTGCACGACCCATTGTTCTTACTTCTGTGTTTTGAACTCTCAAGCCTTTACCAAACTTAGATACGAACATTACATCATCTTCTTCTTTTACAAAGAGGGAACTTACAAGTTCATCATCTTCATCGAGGATAATAGCTTTAATACCTTTAGTTTTTGCATTTCTAAAGTCATTAAGCATTACTTTTTTAGTAACACCAAATTTAGTTACCATCATTAAGTATTCATCTTCTTCAAATTCTTTGAAGCAAATTACAGATGTAACTTTTTCATTGTTTTCAATTTGAAGTAAGTTCTTAATGTTAATACCTTTACTTGTCTTAGAAGCTTCAGGAATTTCCCAAACATCAGTATAGTATGCTTTTCCTAAAGAAGTAACATACATAACAATATCATGAGTAGAAGCAATAAAGATGTGTTGTACGTAATCACCATCGGTGAGTTTTGCACCCTTAACGCCTTTACCACCCTTATTCTGAGCTCTATATTCTTCTGTTGATAATCTCTTAACAAAGCCCTTGCTGCTGATCAAGACAACAACTTGCTCTTCTTTAATATTATCTCTATCTGTTAAGGTCTCAAGTTCTTGAGCTTGAATTTCAGTTTTTCTTCTATCACCATATTTCTGGCCAATTTCTTGAATTTCTGCTTTAACTACACCCAAAATCTTTACAGTTGAAGAAAGAAGATCATTATAATAAGCGATTTTCTTCTCAATTTCTGCTAATTCATCTAAAATCTTTTCAGTTTCTAAATGAGATAAACGACCAAGTTTCATATCAATAATCGCATCAGCCTGAATTTTTGTTAAACTAAAGGTTTGTTGGAGCTTAACAGATGCAAAGTT
Organism: uncultured Spirochaetaceae bacterium; assembly: GCA_964470795.1. Classification (GTDB taxonomy): domain Bacteria; phylum Spirochaetota; class Spirochaetia; order Sphaerochaetales; family Sphaerochaetaceae; genus Bullifex. Next base: position 11,975 of record CAYYEN010000006.1, read on the forward strand.
ATTATCTTCACTCTCTTTAATAATACGAATTACTTCATCAATATTATCTAGACCAATTTTTAAGCCTAATAAGATATGAGCTCTTTCTTCTGCTTTCTTTAAATCAAAACGAGTTCTTCTTTCAATAACTTCTTCTCTGTGTTCTACATAAGCTTTAATCATTTCCTTTAAAGTAAATAGCTTAGGAGCACCATTAAGCAAAGCAAGGTTATTAACGTTAAAATTGCTCTGAAGGGCAGTTCTTGTAAACAATTGATTAAGTACAATATTAGCAACTGCACCTTGTTTTAATTCTATAACAACTCTTATACCATCACGACCAGATTCATCTCTAATTTCAGAAATTTGAGGAATAACTTCCTTTCTAAGATCATCAATCTTCTTAACCAGTTCTGCCTTATTAACCTGGTAAGGAATTTCAGTAAATATAATTCTATCTTTACCTTTATGTTCTTCAATCTCATAACGAGAACGAACAACAATCTTTCCTCTACCGGTAGTAAAAGCATCTTGAATACCTTTCTTACCGCAAATAATACCGTAAGTTGGGAAATCTGGACCTTTAACATAATCCATTAACTCTAAATCTGATATTTCATTGTTTTCAATATAAGCACAAATACCATCTACAACCTCTTGAAGGTTATGAGGAGGCATATTAGTTGCCATACCTACAGCAATACCAGAAGAGCCGTTACAGAGTAAGAAAGGGAAGGATGCTGGTAAAACTAGAGGTTCTAATAAAGAATCATCATAGTTTGGTCCAAAATCTACTGTATCTTTTTGAAGATCAGTAAGCATTTCTTCACCAATTCTGCTCATTTTAGCTTCGGTATAACGCATAGCAGCAGCTGAATCACCATCAATAGAACCAAAGTTACCTTGAGGCTTTACAACTGGATATCTTAACGAGAAATCTTGAGCTAAACGAACAAGTGCATCATAAACAGACGCATCTCCATGTGGGTGATATTTACCTAAAACGTCACCGACGATACGCGCACTCTTTTTATAACCACTTGAAGCTTTTAAGCCCATTTCAAACATATCAAACAGAATTCTTCTGTGTACCGGTTTTAAACCATCACGTACATCAGGAAGCGCTCTGCTGACGATAACAGACATGGCATAGTTGAGATAACTTGTTCTCATCTCATGAGCTACATCTACATTTATAACATGTCCTACTGTATCTACAAATTGATCTTCCACAATAATACTTCCTTATACATCTAAATTCGAAACATAGACAGCATTCTGGTCAATAAACTCTCTACGAGGCTCAACTTCTTCACCCATAAGCATTGAAAAAACTCTATCAGCTTCTTCAGCATCTTTAAGATGAATTCTACTAATGAATCTTGTTTCAGGATTCATAGTTGTCTCCCAAAGTTGCTCAGGATTCATTTCACCAAGACCTTTATAACGTTGAATAGGTATTTTTGCTTCATCTATACCAGCACCATATTCTTCAATGATTTTCTTCTTTTCATCTTCATCGAAAGCATAATAAGGCTTATTTTTAATAGTAATTTTATACAAAGGAGGCATAGCAAAATATACATATCCCGCTTCAATAATTGGACGCATATATCTAAAGAAGAAGGTAAGTAAAAGTGTTCTGATGTGAGAACCATCGACATCGGCATCGGCCATAATAATAACTCTATGATAACGAACTTTTGATAAATCAAATACTTGTTCTTCATCATTGATATTATTGTTATATCTTGTTATACCAGCGCCAATTGTTGAGATTACAGGTTGCAATTTATCATTACCTAAAACTCTATATTCTTGTGCTTTTTCAACGTTAAGCATTTTTCCCCAAAGAGGAAGAATAGCTTGAGTTCTTCTATCTCTACCTTGCTTTGCGGAACCACCTGCGGAATCACCCTCGACAATAAATACTTCACATTTTGCTGGGTCCTTTTCTGAACAATCTGAAAGCTTACCAGGTAGTCCACCACCTTCACTTCTCTTTCTTATTTGCTCTCTTGCCTTTCTTGCAGCAATACGACCAAGTGCTGCACTGATAGTCTTTTCAAGCAAAATATCCATATAAGCAGGGAACTCATCAAAATAGTTATTTAAATTCTCATAAACCAAAGAAGATACAATACCGTAAACGTTACTATTACCAAGCTTCATTTTAGTTTGACCTTCAAATTGAGGCTCTGGTACTTTAACAGAAACAATAGCAGTTAAACCTTCCGAAATATCATTAGATTCAAGCTTATCAGAATACTTTTTAAGCATCTTTGCGTTCTTCTGTAATTGATTATTAATAGTTCTAAGTAAAGCATACTTAAAACCAGAAAGGTGAGTACCACCTTCTCGGGTATTAATATTGTTAACAAAAGAAATTACCTTTTCATCATACTTATCATTATATTGTAAAGCAACTTCAACAGTAACTCCATCTTTTATACCTTCAAAAGCAATTTCGGGGAATAATACATGTTTATATTGGTTTAAATAAGTTACAAATTCAGCCAAGCCACCTTCAGAATGGAAGATTTCTTGTTTTATTTTCTCTTCTCTTTTATCGATAAGAGTAATTTTGATACCTTTGTTTAAAAAAGCTAATTCTCTAAAACGAGTTACTAAAGTTTCGAAGCTAAACTCATTTTCTTCCATAATGGAATAATCTGGAGTAAAAGTTACAACGGTTCCAAATCTATCTGTCTCACCCACTGGTGCAACAGGAGCTGCTGGAATACCTTTATGATAAACTTGTTGATAAATAGTTGGGGCTCTATAAACACTAACAGTCATTGTCTCAGATAAAGCGTTAACACATGAAACACCAACACCGTGTAAACCACCAGATACTTTATAAGCACCTTTATCAAATTTACCACCTGCATGTAATTGTGTTAAAACAACTTCCAAAGTGCTTTTATGCTCTGTTGGATGTTCATCAACTGGAATACCTCTACCATTATCTTCAACAGTACACATATCACCATTATCACAACGATCTAAAACAATTTTTATATCTGAGCAATAACCAGCCATAGCCTCGTCGATACTATTATCAACAACTTCATAAACAAGGTGATGGAGGCCCTCAATTCCTGTGGAGCCGATATACATACCAGGACGTCTACGAACAGCTTCTAGTCCCTTTAAAACCTGAATATTGGAATGGTCATAGGCTTTTGAACCTTTTTTCTCTTCTTCCAAATTATCCACGTTTATTTCAGGCCTAAATGTGTTTGCATTTTCTGTTTTTTCATCCATTTTTAAGTCCTTTAAAATAAAATTTTGCTTACTAATTGCTTATATTTGCTAAAATAAAATTTTAGCTTTTACAAACAAAAAGAATAAGCAATTTATTATAACATTTCAAACCTCAATTTTCAAGCTTTCCACCAGAAAATCGATTATTATTTCACTGTATTGTAAAAAAATATCAGATACTTGTTTTTTTATAATCTTTCTGTTGATTAAAAGAATTCTCATTGTTAATATAAACCTCATGGATAGTAGTAAAAAATTAAATGAAATTTGGAATCTTGCAAAAAATCAGTTACTAGAAACAATTCCGGAAGCTGATAGAGTTTGGATTAATGAGTTGGAATACAATGAAGAAAAAGACAATGTTTTAACATTAAGCCTTCCTTCTAGTTTTCATCTTCTCAATTACACTTCTTACTGCCAAGAAACGGTTTCTAATTTAATTGATGAATTAGCCAAAGAGAAAATAACAGTTAATGTTATCATAAAAGCCAGCAGCTCTGATAAAAAACCTAAAACTGTTGTAAAAGACAGATTAGCGCCAAAGAAATTTAGTTCCGACATTGTTAGTGAAAAGAAAACAAATAGTATGTTGAATCCAAATTACACCTTTGACAACTTTGTATCTGGCGATAATAGTTTATTTGCTTATACCTCTGCTAAAGCGGTTGCTATGAATCCTGGTGGCAACTATAACCCCTTTTTACTTTACGGTGGAGTAGGACTTGGAAAAACTCACTTACTACAGTCTATCGGTAACTACATCGAGAAGGATAATCCTAAAACTAATGTAATTTATATCACAGCTGAAGCTTTCACAAATGAATTAATCTTTTCCTTTGGTGATAAATCAACAAACAAGTTTAAGCAAAAATATAGAAAGGCTGATGTTTTATTAATTGACGATATTCACTTTTTACAAAAGAAAGAAGCTATCCAAGAAGAACTGTTTCACACCTTCAATGATTTATACGAATCTCATAAACAAATTGTACTAACTTGCGATAGACCAATTAACGAACTTACAGATATTACCGATCGATTAAAATCTCGTTTTAGTCGTGGCCTTAATGTAAATCTTGAACCACCTTCATATGAAATTCGTCTTGCTATTTTGAATAAAAAATGTGAGGGAAAAGAAATTAATATAGACCCTGAAGTCTTTGATTACATCTGTCAAAATATCAAAACCAACGTCAGAGATTTAGAAGGTGCCTTAACAACTTTGATAGCTTATAGCGAATTAATTAACAAAAAAATAACATTAAAAATTGCCGAAGAACAGCTTAAAAATTTGATAATTTCTCCAGTTATAACTGATCAAGATATTAGCATTTATACCATCATAAAAGAGGTCTCTTATTACTTTAATATTGACCCTGCTGCACTGAGAGGAAAAAAGAAAACTAAGGCAATTAGTGATGCTAGAAACATTGCAATATATCTAGCTAGAAACATGACAGAATACTCACTTTCTGAGATTGGAGATCAGTTTGATAAACGTGATCATACAACTATTTTGTATGCCTCAAACAAGATAGATAGCTTAAAGAAAACAGACTCTTCGCTTGCTCAAACTCTTGATAAAATTAAATCAATTATCATTGAAAAATCGAAGTAATTTACTTCTAAAAGCAAGCTATACTCTGTTAATAACCTGTTGATAACTTGTTAATAAGATGTTGACCAGGCTGTGGATAAATACAATATTTCTGTTGACAAGCTGTGCACCAGATTGTGGAGAAAAAAAGTTAAATTGTTAACAATGTTGAAAACTTTTAAAGTTGTTAAATTTATCCACAATTCTTTCCACAGGTTATCCACAAGTTGTTAATAAAATAAAAGCATTTTACTTAAGCAATTAAGTTGGTTTTCCACAGATTTTGTGCTATACTATTACTACTACTATATAAATAAAACAACAATAATAGCAAAAGAAAAATAGGAGATAAAAAATGAAATTCAAATGTAGCAAAACTTCATTACTTAAAGAAATTGAATACGCAAATAACTTTACTACTCAAAAAAGTAATTTATCAATAAATTCAAATGTTTATTTACAAACAGAAAATAACAACTTAACTATAAAGACTACTGATAGTACAATGGGATTTGTAACAATTATTCCAGTAACAACAGATGAGCCTGGATCTACTACTGTATCTTGTGCAACTTTACTTTCAATCTTAAAAACATTACCTAATATTGATCTAGATTTTCTTTCAGATACAGCTAAATTAAACATCAGTTCAGATGCTGCAAATAAGAAATTCAAATTCAGTATTAGAACTGTAGAATCTAATCTTTTTCCAGATTTACTTTCTATCAATTACGACTTACTTTTTAAGCTTAATCAAAAAGAATTTTTTGATATGTATGATAAAACTGAATTTGCAGTTTGTACTGAAAAAAATAGATTTTTCTTAACAGGCTTAAACCTCCAAAAGAAAGACAATAAATTAGTAATGGTAGCAACAGATGGTAAACGTCTCTCTTATATTGAAAATATTTTTGAACACGAACTTAAAGATTTTGAATCCGCTATTATTCCAACCAAATTTATCTCAATGCTTAAAATGATTGGAACTGGTGAAGATATTTTTGAATTAGGTTTTGAAAATAAAACTATTTTTGCTAATATCAATAATCACTTAGTTTATTCAGCTTTAATTACAGGAAACTATCCTATCTATGAAAAGATTATTCCTACTGAATATTCCTCATTCTGTAAAGCAAACAGAGATGATGTAATGTTGGCTATTAATAGTGTTTCCCAATGTGTTGAAGAAAAGAGTAAACGTATTTATATCGAGTTCGATAATAATGCAATGCTAATAAGTGCTGATAATAACAAAGATAGTGAAGGTAGACAAATGGTAGTTTGTGAATATAATGGTCCTAATATGCAATTTGCATTTAACTACAATTTCTTACAAGCGCCATTAAAAGTTATGGATGGTGAATACTTTAAGATTTGTTTTTCACAAAGCTCTTCTATTATTGCAGTTTATCCAGAACCTGAGAGAAACTACTTTAATATCATTATGCCAATGCAATCTAAATGAGATTTAAAAATATAGAATTTTATAATTTTAGAAATATCAAGGGAACCTCTATCAATACAGATTCCCTTGATATAGTTTTTCTTGGATTAAATGGTCAGGGAAAAACAAATTTATTAGAAGCTATTTATATGCTTTGTTATGGCTCTTCTTTTAGAACAACTAATTTAAAAGAAGCTGTTACTCATAATCAAACAGAAATGAGAATTTCAGCACAAATAGCTACTGATGATTTTTCTATAAATAGAATAGATTTTAAATTTGAAAATGGAACTAAAAAAATATTGATAGATGGAAAACCTATAAAAGATAGAAAAGAATTAATTTATAATTTTCCATGTATTGTTTATTCTCATGAAGATATTAACTTTATAAAAGGGGAACCTGAAAATAGACGTAAGTTCTTTGATCAGATGATTAGTCTTTATAATCCTTTATATCTAGATAATCTTCGCCGCTACTATGTGGTATTGAAACAAAGAAATGCTGCTATTAAGAATGGTGAATATTCGTTACTTAAATTTTATGATATACGACTTGCCTCTTATGGAATTCAATTAATGACAGAAAGAGAAAGTATCTTAAAAGAATTTAATTTACTTTATCCAGAATTGTATAAAAAAATTTCTGATACTGATCAACTGATTAATATTAAATATAGGCCAAGTTGGAAGAACTTTGATGAACAAGCTATTATTAAAGAACTAGAAGAAAATTTTGATAAAGATATAAAACTTCAAACTACGACCTCTGGTATTCATCGTGACCGTTTCATTATAAATGATGAGTATGGTCCTTTTGTTAATACAGGATCCACCGGGCAACTAAGATTAGCATCTCTTTTATTAAGAGTCGCAGAAGGACACTTCTTTCTTGCTAAGACAAACAAAAAACCAATACTTTTAATAGATGATGTTTTATTAGAACTTGATTCTTTAAAAAGAGCACGCTTTTTAGATGAGTTAAAAAACTATGAACAAGCGTTTTATACTTTCCTACCTCAAGAAAATTATTTTAATTCGGAAAAAAACAATCAATTGGTTTATAATATAAGTAAAGGTAATTGGGCATGAAGAAAATAGGCGAACTTTTAAAAAGCTATATGGATTCACTTGATTTAGAAAGTATGCCTTACTTTGTCTTTAAAAACGCCTTAGATGATAAATTCAAAGATAAAGTTGAATTTGTAGAAATTAAAAATTCTATTCTTGTTGTAAAAGTAGTTCATCCTTCTTATAAACAACTTTTTCAGATGCAAGAGATATCTTTTCTTAAGAAAATTCAAACTTTACTGCCAACTTATGATATTAAGCGAATTAAATATAGAAATTAAAGAAATTCTTGTTATAAGCTGATATTTTTATAAAATGTCAATAAATATAAGTTTATATTTTTATTAATAAGTAACTTTCTTCCTTTTTGTTACGAAATAATTGAAAAATAAATTGTATATATAATTAATCAGCTTGACTGTTTTCTTTCTATTCTATAGAATTACGCTCTAGATAAATAATTTTTTTAGAATATTAACGCTTAAAATAAGCGAATAATTGGAGAATACTCATGAGTTACAAAGGAAAAAGAACCTATCAGCCTAGTAAAATGAAGAGAACTAGAACTTTTGGATTTAGAGCTCGTATGGCTACTAAGGGTGGTCGTTTGGTGTTAGCAAGAAGAAGAGCAAAAGGTAGACATAGCTTAACAGCTTCTGATGAGCAAAAACCTTACTAAGCCAGAAATTATAAGAAGTAAACAGGATATAGATCGCATTTTCAAGGAAGGAAAGAAATTTTCAACTCTGGGAATGCGATTAATTGTTGTAGCTAATAATTTAAATTTTGATCGTTTTATTATAATTCCTGCAAAACACTATGGTCGAGCAGTAGATCGTAATAAGATAAGAAGACAAGTTAAAGAAATCTGGCGCAACTATCCTCAACGCCTTCTTGCCTCAATGCAATCTCAAACTACAAATGGAAGAGACATTGCAGTTATAGTGTATCCCGGAAAGGTCTTTGATTTTTCTTTGCTTGAGTCTACAGTAACTTCTCTGTTAGACAAGATAAATTAAAGATTGTTCTTATTCTTCTTTAAGCAGAGTTTCTATATTCCTATCTTTCTTGATGATACACCCTTTAAAAGGAGAAAAAATGGATAGGAATACTATCATTGCAGTAGTTTTATCAGTTATTGTAATTACTGTAGGAATGACGATTCAAACGGTATTTTTTGCACCTGAAGTGCCAGTTACTACTACCGTTGAAACTCTTGAAGCAACTGATGCTCAAGGATCAAATGCAAATATTAGTTCGACAAGCAACGCATCTAATAATTTTACAAACTTAGGTAGTCTAATACCGATAGAAGAAAACAATATATCAAAAACCTTTGATGTAGAAAATGAAGTAATGAATATTACTTTTGATACTGTTGGTGCTTCTGTTTCAAGTATAAAACTCAAAAAACACTTAGAAAATGGTAAGCCTGTAGATGTTATCTTTAATAATGAGGATTCAGATAATGCATTCTTACTTTATTTAGGTGATAACTACTCAAAACCTTTAAAAGATATTTATTCTTATTCTATTTCAAATATGGGAAATATTACTAAGGTTTCTTTTGCTAAGAATTATCAATTAACTAGCGATGGCAGTAAGTTCACCATTATTAAAGAATATGGTATCAGTAATAAAGATGAATACCTTTTCCAAATAGCTGTTACTATTAAAACTTCTGATGGTTCTGTAATTCCTCTAAATACAAACAACTATATGTATTCTATTGGCTATGGTCCTCAAGTAGGTCCTGAGTTTACAGCTTTATCCAATTATGATTACCGTAGAGTATCTTACAAATTAGAAAATAAAAATAATAAGAAAGTTGCTTCCTTTAATAAGAGCGGCGAATTTACTAATGATGATGATTTAATCGATTGGATTGCATTATCTAGTAAGTATTTTACTATTGTTGGTATTCCTGTTACTTCTAATGACTATAAGATTGCAGCAACTCAAAAAACTGGATTATCAAGTGGTGTTCCTCAAGAAAATGCTTTCTTTATTTCACGTCCTGCAACTAGCAGTAACCAAGTAACAGATGTATTTAGTTTCTATTGTGGACCACAATTAAGCAGTGCATTAAATAGATATGACATTGCAAATGATAACGTATTTGGGCTTACAGAATTGCATTTAAAGAAAGTTTTAGATAGTTCAAGCTGGCTTGGCTGGTTAGAAACAATTCTAAAGTGGATTCTTTCTTTCTTCTATAGATTAATTCCTAACTATGGTGTTGCAATTATCTTGTTAACTATCCTAATTAAGTTATTTTTACAACCAATTAGTAAGAAGGGTATGGATTCTACAGCTAAAATGAGTGCAATGCAACCTAAGATGCAAGAATTACAAACTCGTTATAAAGATCAACCTGAAGAACTAAATAAAGCTATGGCAAAAATGTATAAGGAAGAAGGCATTAACCCAATGGGTTCATGTTTACCAATGTTAATACAGTTCCCTATCTTTATTGCTTTATATGGTTTATTGCAGAAGCATTTTGAGTTAAGAGGTGCAATGTTTATCCCTGGTTGGATTCCTGATTTATCTATTCCAGATACAATTATGACCTTCTCTTTTGCTATTCCTTTCTTAGGTTCACAATTACACTTGTTACCATTAATTTATACAGCTTCCATGATCTTCTCTATGAAGATTACACAGACAGGAACAACTTCTGGACAAGGCGCTGGAATGATGAAGTTCATGACCTATGGTATGCCACTTATGTTCTTCTTTGTTATGTATAACGCACCATCAGGTCTTCTTGTTTATTGGACAGTAATGAACTTCATTTCTATTTTACAGCAAGTCTTTGTAAATAGAAAAAAGAAAGTGCAGTATGAAACAGAACAGATAGCAAAAATTGAAGAACAAAAGAAAGTTCGTAAGTTTAAAAAGAAATAAGGAATTTTAAAATGGATAATATATTTGAAGGTAAGACTGAGCAAGAAGCAATAGATAAAGCAATTGCTGAGTTAGGACTTAAAGAAGGTGGTTTCGATGTCGAAATCATTGATTCTCAAAAGAAAAGCTTATTTAAAAAAGGCAATGTTAAAATTTGTATTCATGTAAATGAAGAAGAGGCTAACGATTCTGTTGATAGTGATGGTGAATATAAAATAGAGAGCGATGTAGAGAAGAAAACAATTGAATTCTTAACTAAATTGCTCGATAAGATGGGTTTCCCTTCAACCGTAAATATCAATTTCAGAAAAGATATGAAACTTGGTCTTAATATTGAAAGTGAATTTTCTTCAATCATTATTGGCCGAAAGGGTAAAAACTTAGATGCAATACAATTAATTACTAATGTATTTGCAGGCAATTTAGATCCAGATGCTAAGATTGTTGTAGATAGTGAAAACTATCGCATGCGCCATGAAGAACAAATTATTCGTAATGCTTACAAAGTAGCTGAACAAGTTGTTAGAAGTGGTAAATCTAGAATGCTAGAACCCATGAACCCGTTTGAAAGAAGATTGGTTCACACAGCTTTAAATGAATTTGAAGGTGTTGATACAAAGAGTGAAGGAGATGGCTTATACAAACAAGTTAGAATCCTTCCAATGAAAGATGGTAAGTATTAATTTTCTTAATTAGTCTGTTACCAAATAACCCTTGTTAGTTGAAATAAATTCAATTAATGAGGGTTTTTTTATATAATTTAAATTAGCAATAAAAGTCGAGAACGATATTTTTACTTATGTAATACTTAGATTATCAAAGAGGAAAAAGAGTGAAGGATAAGATTTTAGCAGTTCAAAGAATGCAGGATTATATTAAGGACCATATTGATGACAAGATAACACTTGCCAATTTAGCAAAAGAGGCTAAGTTTTCTCCCTTCTATTGTATTAGAATATTTAAAGAGTTAACTGGTATTACGCCATATAATTACATTAGGCGTTTAAAACTCTCACACTCTGCCTTAAAATTAAGAGACGAGAACTATAAAATTATAGACCTAGCTTATGATATGGGTTATGAGAGCGTAGATGGTTATCAAAGAGCCTTTTGTAATGAGTTTGGTTGTAATCCAAGCACTTATATTAAATTTCCTATACCTCTTCAACTGTTCACGCCCTATGGTGTGAAATTTAGAACTCTTTGGAAGGAGAATCCAAAAATGGAAAAAAGTGTTAACGTTTTTATTCAAGTTATTGAAAAGAGTGAAAGAAAAGTCATTCTTAAACGTGGAGTAAAAGCCACAGAGTATTGGCAATATTGCCAAGAAGTAGGCTGTGAGGTTTGGGGATTATTAACAAGCATAAAATCTTTAAGTGGCGAACCGGTTTGTTTATGGCTTCCTAAAAAGTATCGAAAAGTAAATACTTCAGAGTATGTTCAAGGAGTTGAAGTTTCACTCTCTTATGAGGGTGTAATACCTGAAGGTTTTGATCTAATTACGCTACCTTCTGCAAAGTATTTAATATTTCAAGGAGAACCTTTTGATGAAGAGAATTATTGTAAAGCAATAGAAGCAGTACAGGAGGCAATGGATAAATATAATCCGTCCGTTATAGGTTATGTTTGGGATGATACAAAT
>CAYYEN010000007.1:0-23612 GCA_964470795.1 uncultured Spirochaetaceae bacterium
TGCTGTTGTAGCATAGGGACTAGCTTATCATATTTGGAATTCAGCAATGCCTACACTTTCAACTGGTGGTGACTGTATTGTATTAAGTACACCTCGAGGTTATGGTTCTATATTCCATAAGTTATGGGTTGAGGCGTAGTAGGGATTAAACAACTTTAATACAGTAAAATTACCATGGTATCTTCATCCATAGAGAGATCAAGCTTGGCGTGATAAACAAACTGAGAATGTTGGATAGAAATAGGCTGCTCGAGAATATGATTGTAGTTTTGCTTCGTCTGGTGAAACTGTATTAAATGATGTGATTATTAATTAGATATAGGTGTAGATGTGTATAAATCCGATATAGACTCACTATCATGATATGTTATGGTTGTTTAAAAAACCTTAGCATAATAAAAATTACATTGTATCAGCGGACGTTGCTCGAGGTGATGGTTAGGACTTTTCAGCTTTTCAAGTAATATGTATATAGGATGATTAGCAAGTTGCTTAGTTTAAAGGTAAAATAACAACTAAAGATTATGGTAAATTATTAGTTTAGTGGGCTATAATATATAACAATGCTTAGCTAATAGTATAGAATGCGTCTATTGGTTGGGCTGTATTACAATAGATATTAGATTTAGACTATAAAAATATATATTATCATAAAAAGGACTTTAAGTATGTAGATCCATAGATACACTCAAAGATGCGTCGTACAAAAACTTCTGATTTACAAAGGGATATATTAGGGTTTTCAACTACTTCAAAAACAAGACCTTTAATTGTTTAGAAAACAATGTTATTGTTATAGACAAAATAGTTTAAAATAAGATCAAAAAGATTAATTAATTAGCTCAGAACCTTTATATGGCAAAATGGTAAAGCTCAAGCTATGAAAAACTATAATGATGACTTGACAATGGCTTTATGTATAGGAGTTTGGGTTAGAAATACGTCATATATGTTAAAGAAACAAGCTTCTGAACTAACAAGAAAAAGATTAACATATATTAATAGCGGTGCTAATATTAGAGATAGAGGCTCGGAACCTAAAGTTTCATCTGGATTTTATAGTGGTACATCTATTATTAATGATGACAATATCATTAATGTTGGTGGTGAAAACATAGATTTAAATAATTTTTATTTTGGTAATAATAAAAAGGACAAATAATAAATGGCAAATGTATAAAAAGTACATATTAATATTACAATTTGTAGTAATTATGATTAGTAATTCAAAGGAGAAATAATAAAAATGTTAAGAGCATATAAGTATCAAATCTATCCAACAGATTAGCAAAAATAGTATTTAAATCAAACTTTAGGTTTGATACGTTTATACTATAATTATAATATTTAGGCTAAAGAAAACGATAGATCTTTTAAACTCTTATCATATAAACAAACCTTTGAATTATTTAGACCTGAAGCAATGGAATGGATGAAGGAAATAGATTCAAAACCGATAAACAATGTTTATGGTATTTTAAAACAATCATACAGTAACTTTTTCAGACAAATAAAGAATAACAAAACAGGTAAGTTTATAAACCCACCTAAATTCAAAACAAGGAAATCCACAAATTCTTTAACTTTTCAAGCTGACGTTTCATTGAAACCAAGATTTAAAGGTGGTAATTTTTACATCACTAAAAAATTAGGTTTAATTGAAGGTTCATACCATAGATTTTGTGAAGGTGTTATTAAAAGAGTAACTGTTAGACGTACACCCACTAATAAATGGTTTATGTCTATTTTAGTTGATAAAAAACAAGTAAAAAAGAATAATAATGGTAAGGTAATAGGAATAGATTGGAACTGTAGAGATGATTCTTTCTTAACTTATAGCGACGGTACGAGAACCAAGTGTCCTCGCTTTTTAAGGAACAAGGAAAAGAAATTGTCCTACTAGCAGAAAAATCTTGATAGAAAATATAAGAAAGGGGCTAAAGTTCAATCTAATAACTATTATAAAAACCAGAATAAAGTGGCGTTACTATACGAGGAGGTTACTAATCAAAGAATGGATTGGTTACATAGACTGTCTCACGATTTATGTGAATAGTATCAGTATATTATAGTTGAAGATATCAACTTAATTACAATGGCTAGTAAATTGAGACACGGTAAAGTTGTAGGTGATCAAGGTTTTGGGATGTTAAGATAGTTTATAGACTATAAAGGTACACTGATAAAGGTAGATCCAGCATATACATCTAAAACCTGTAACGACTGTGGTTATGTGAATGAAGAACTCAAGGTAGGGACAAATGAATGGATCTGTCAATCGTGCGGAGTCATTCATGATCGTGATGAAAATGCTGCTTTAAACATACTTAATAAAGGTATGTTATTAATCCACAATGGATTAAACAATAAATACTAGTAGGTGGGAGACACACCGAATTTAAATGCCTGTGGAGACTTAAACAAGCCTATGAAGCAGGAAGTCTTAAAAGCATCAGGAGGAGGTAAAATATGACATCACCTGTAAATTTTAAGGGTACTCGTAATAAGAGACTATCGTCTGCAAATGTATTCGATTCACTTAAGAAAATATTTAGTACTGGAATGATAGTACGTGATATTAAAGGATAGAAAGTAAAAGTAATAGACACACAAAGATCACAAGCATATAATAAACATAATACTATTATATCAAAACTTTTAAAGAATCAACAGTATCAAACCTCGTTGACTCAGAACTATTCATTAAATAGATTAGCTCTCTATAGGGACTATGATATGATGGATGCTGATCCATTATTAGCAAGTGCTATAGATATTTATATGTTTTAGTCTTTAACAAAAGATTAGTACGGTGACATATTAAAGATTACATCTAAAAATTAGCGAATTAATTAGTAGTTAAGATAGCTATTTTATCAAAGACTAAACTGTTAGTTTAACTTTAATGTATGGTTTAGAAACTTTGTAAAATACGGTGATTTCTTTTTAGCTTTAAAATTAGATAATAAATATGGTGTTATTGGTTGTTAGCCTATATCACCTTATGATATTTAGAGGATATAGGATGATCAAGGCAATAGTAACAATTATGCTTTTAGATTAGTTTCTGGTAATATGAATTTAATTGACAACTATAACATAGCTCATTTTAGATTATTATTAGATACAAACTTTTTACCATATGGAAGATCCGTATTATAGCCTGTTAGACGTATTTGGAAAAACCTTACATTAATGATAGATGCCATGATGATTCAACGTATAATGAGAGCACCATAGAGACGTGTGTTTAAGATTGATGTTGGTGACTTACCTAATTAGTAGGTTGGACCATTTATGAAAGACGTTATTGATAAGATGAAAAAGGTTCCATATAAAGATTAGAATACAGGTTAGATAAACCTTAAATATAATATACAAAACCTATTATAGGATTTTTATATACCTGTTAGGGGAAATTAGGACGCTTCAAGTATATAGACTTTATCTGGTATGGAAAACGCCATGGTATAGGATATTTAGTTTATTAAAGACTATTTACATACTGGATTAAAGATACCAAAGGCTTTCTTAGCTAATACATAGGGTTTAAATAATAAATGTTTTTCACCTAATACAAAAATTAAACTTACTGATGGTAGGGTGTTTAAGATTAAAGATTTAGCATAGTTATACAAATAGAATCCTAATTTATAGTTATATACTTATTCATTTGATTTATGGTAGAATTAGTTTATAGAAACAAAGATTAAATGGTGTTAGCTAACAAGAAAAGATTCATAGATAGTACGAGTAAACTTAAGTAATGGTACATCAGTATAGACAACACCTGATCATAATTTTATTTTATCTAATAAAACATACGTATGTGCTAAAGATCTTAAATAGAATGATAAATTATTAGGTTTTGATTTAAAATATATAAAAAATTAGAAAATATTTTATGAACCAACAATAATTAAAGTAATTAATATATAGACATTATAGTAGAAATCTGATACATTTAACTTATAGGTTTAGCACCGAGACCATAACATATTATTACACGATAACAGTATTGTGATTAAACAATCTACATTAGCTGGTATGGATATTATCTTATCAAGATATATTTAGACGTTTCAAAACATATTTGTGAATGAATTAAACAGGATAGCTTTAATTCATTTATTTATATTAGGTCATACGTAGTTATAGGATATAGACTTTAAACTATAGTTAAATAATCCTTCAAATGTAAAATAGATGCAATAGTTATAGTTATGGTCACAAAAGATATAGTTAGCAACAAAAATGCAATAGTCTGGTCATTTTGATCTTAACTTTATATATGATAATGTTTACAAGATATCTACTGAACAAGCTAAACTTATGTTAAAACGTCAGAAAAATGATGTTAAATATAAAGCTATATTAGAAAAGATTACACAGGATGTGTTACAAAGTCAATAGGATTAGTAGTAGCAAGATGATGATGATTCATCAAACAATAATAGTAAAAAACAACAACAAGGTGACTATTAGTCAGACAATGAACCATTAACACCATAGAATGGTGATCCCCTTGAAGCAAATAATTTCAGAGGTGGTAGTCCATTACATCTTGATTAATGAGATGTAAGCAATTTAAATATAAGGAGATACAAAATTATGTTAGAAAAAATTAAACATAGCAAAATCAAAAATACTGGTATTATCTATTAGGTTTTGATTAAAAGAATTATTGAATAGTCTTTAGACGGTCAATTTGGTCAAGCGTATAAGATCTTTAATAAATTCTTTAATAAAAATAAATAGTTAAGTAAAGAACTAACACTTTATAATGCTTTAAACAGCAAAAGAAATATTAATTAGATCACAGCAAAGACTTTATTATAGTAGTCAATTAATCAAAGAATGAAACTTGATGATATTAAAATATAGAGATAGAAATATTTAGTTATTAAATAGATTAAGAAACATTATAATTTAAAATAGTTGTTTTCAGCTAATGTTTAGAATTATAAAGTTTACGCCAGTATATATAAAATCTTTTAGTCATTAAAAAAGATGCAATATAATCCTGTTCAAATAGCTGAATCAAAGTCAGATATATTACAATATATGATACGTCCATTATAGTAGCAAATTGTTGATTAGGATATTGAATTCTTTAAAAAACAATCAAGAAAAGATAAATAGCGAATTATATAGGTATTCGTTGATAAATACAATGAAAAATTCGATGGTTTAAATTAGAAACAAAAAGAATTAATTAAAAGATATTCATATGAATTTACAACAACAAAAAACATTCAAACCTTCATTAATTAGTAGGTTGATAAGTTTAAATAGAAAAATAAAGATTCTTAGGTGTAGTAGATTAAACAATTAACTGAATCCATAGATTCAATAAAATCAATAAAAAACATGTAGGATAAAGTTTATGCTTTACTAAACTTATATTAGTTGGAGAAATAGCTATCATGAACACCACAGCTAACATTCAAGTTTATCCGATGACACCATATGCTTTTAAACATACTAAAAGAGAAGACTTTTTATAGAATCTATCTATTAAAACAAGAAAAATGATCAAAAATAAAGATATTAGATAGAGAAAAAAAAGACAATTATTAAATTAGTTGTTTAATGTTTAGATTAAAGGAGGTAATTTACAAAACATATCTATTAAATAGTGTATACAACACGTATTAAAATAGATGTAGCTAGGTAAAAATAAATGTGATTCAATTCAAGAATATATTAGATCTAATCAGTTATAATATATTGTAACATAAGGAGATATAAAAATAAATGGAAATTTCGACATTATTTTTCAGTGTTATAAGTATTTTAATATCAATATTGTCCGCTTATTTTTGGCATGATAGGAATTTAATTCAAAAACGAATATAGAAGATATAGGAACAAGTTGCAACTAATTATTAGAAGCTATAGAGGCACTTATTAAAGATAGAAGCTAAAGTAACATAGATGCAATAGCAATTTGTATATCAGAAAGCATTATTTAATCAGAGACCTAGTAAATAGTGTCAAGTACATATAGCTGAAACAATTTAGAGGGTCAAGACATAGATAGCAAAAGAAATTAGATATGTTGTTGTTCAATAGTTAAATAGTCATCAAGATATCATAGCTTCACTAAAAGAATTAATAAATAAAGTTTAAATCATAAAATAAACTTCAAAGATATTATTAAAAAGGAGTATTAAAATAAATTATGAACAAAAGATCTGATGGTAGAATTTTATTAACTTAGACGTTTCCATTAACATTACCTGATACTAATGTTATTAAATAGAGTGTACGTGTAAACAATGGCAAATTATATTTAACGGGTAGAATACAAATAGCTGATCATCTTAATGCAAATCAAAGATATTATCCTAAACATATACTATAGAAACAAGTTGAAAAATATCAAGAAAAAATAAAAAATAATATGGCTTTTGGTGAATGTGATCACCCAGACTCAGATTTAATATCATTAAAAAACGTAGCTCTCATTATGAAAGAAATTCATTGGAATGGTAATTAGGTAATAGGAACTATTATGCTAACTTCAAATAGAATAGGAAAAGATATGCAAGCTTTAGTATAGGATGGTTGTACATTATCAATATCAAGTAGAGGTATAGGTTCATTACAACGTACCGATAAAGGTGATTAGGTACAAGATGACTTTTAGATTGTAAGTTGGGATTTAGTGGTATAGCCTTCAACACCAAAAGCATCATTTTTTAATTAGAATTTAAACAGATCCATGGATTAGAAAGTAAACAGTTTAATTTAGACCAAAAAAACAAATAAATCAGATAAAGTTCGTGAAATTGCCAATTTATTAGTTGATTTATTAGAAAAAGGTTAAAATAATAAATAATTTTTAAAAAAATTTAAAATTATTTATATAAAATAAACTTTTTGTAGTAATTATATAAGACTAATACGTTTAAAATTTATAAAAGTGAGGTTTAAATTGGCTTTTAAATATCGAAAAAAAAGAGAAAAAAAAGGACGTACTATAATTGTTTAGGATAACAACTTATAGCGTGCTTTAAAGAAGTTTAGAAGGTTGATTGTGTAGTAGGGTATATTATCTGATTATTATAAACATAGATATTATACAAAACCTTCATAGATTAAGAAGCGCAAAAAAAGTATAGGTAAATTCAAAGAAAAATGTAGAATTTAGAATGCTTTAAAAGCTGAACTTGATCAACAATCATTATATATAAGTTGACGTTAAAAAGAAAGTGTTGAACCTACTATGGACAACACTAAAATAAAAAAATCTACCAAAAAGGAGAAAAAAATTATGTTATTACCGACAGTAATCAATCCATTCGAATCAATATTTGATGATTTCTTTTCAGAGTTTAATCTATCTGATAATAATCGTCTGATTCAAAAATGTAAAAATGAGGTAAATTTCCCTCGTCACAATGTAATCAATAAGAACAATTAGATGGTGGTATAGCTTGCAGTTCCAGGATATACTATTGAACAGTTAAAAGTAAAGGTTGACAAAAGAATTTTATCAATATAGGGTGAAGCAAAAATTAAGACTTAGTAGTAGGGTACAACAATAATTGCACGAGGTATTAAATCAAGCTATTTTAAAAAGTCGTTTAATTTAGTTGACAAGAACCTATCGGATAATGATATCAAATGTTAGTTAAAGCATGGAATATTAAGTGTACACATAAAGAAAAATATCGAAGATAAAGTTAAAGACACACCAAAGTAGATTAAAATTAATTATTAATATAAGTAATTGAAAAATAAACATTTAATATATGTAC
Organism: uncultured Spirochaetaceae bacterium; assembly: GCA_964470795.1. GTDB lineage: Bacteria > Spirochaetota > Spirochaetia > Sphaerochaetales > Sphaerochaetaceae > Bullifex. Next base: position 7,767 of record CAYYEN010000007.1, read on the forward strand.
TAAAAACAACAAAATCAGTGCACGTTTTTAATATATACACTAACACAGTGTATGTTCATAATTGAACGGCTAACTGAAATTAATAATTTAATCAACAACAAGGGGTTGGTAATCCAAAGTTACCAACCTCACAATCTATAACTCATTTTATAATATGAGTTTTTATATGATAAAATAAAAAAATATATCATCTTATGGGTACTAATACTCATATATAGGAGAAGACAAGATGTCTGTTAAAAATTTACTTAAGGATTCTATTATTGAGGCTAAAAAGCTTAAATAGATATCCATACTTAACACAAAGGATCGTTTAGTTTCAAGTATTACTTAGGGTTTAAGAGGTGTGCTTGGAGAATCTTAGTAGGATCTTGATGATGTAATTAGCGAATAGTAGTAGTTAGAACTTACTTAGGAAGAAGAATAGTAGGTTTATGAATCATCAAAAAAACACAAGAAGAATGTTAAAGAATCTTCAAGAAAATCTAATTGTAAGGACTTAGATGAATAGGATTAGTCTGAATATGATGAATAGGTTCTTGAAAGCTTTAGAAATTTAAAGAAAAAAGATATGACAGAACAATAGGAGGAATAGGATCTTATGGAAGGTTTACGTTCAACCTTAGAAGATATTTAGGCTGATGAAAATTTAACTGAGGAAGAAGATTTTGATTAGATTTAGGTTAAAGAATCTTCAAGACGTGCTAATAGAGACCTTCAAGAATAGGAATAGAATTAGGAACTTATGGAAAGTTTACGTTCAATTCTTGAACAAGAATAGTAGTATGAATAGGTTTTATAGTAGCTTGAGGGTGATGTAGATCCAATTGAATAGAACAGATATCGTCGTTATATGAGAGAATCATCAAGACGTGCTAATAGGGATCTTCAAGAATAGGAATAGTAGTAGGTTTATGAATCTTCAAGACGTTCAAATCGTAAAATTGACGAATAGTAGTAGAACGAATAGTTGATGGAAGGTTTACGCTCAATCCTTGAATAGATTTAGGATGAAGAATTATATGAATCATCAAAATGTGCTAATAGAGATCTTCAAGAATAGGAATAGCTATAGGCTGCACTTGAATAGGTTAGACACAGACGTTACATGAGATAGTCTTCAAGACGTGCTAATCGCAACCTTGATGAATAGGAATAGAATGAATAGTTGATGGAAGGTTTACGCTCAATTCTTGAATAGATTTAGGACGAATAGTAGGTTTATGAATCTTCAAGAAAATCTAATAGAGATCTTAAAGAAGAATAGGAATAGCTATAGGATATCACTATTTAGAACAAGAAATTGAGAAAAGAAAACAGACAAATTAAACAAGCACTCAATTCAATAAACAAACACTTAGCTGAATCAAGGGATGTACAATTAAAAGGTAGATATACTTTAAAAATATTTGAAAAGTATAATTTATCTAAAGATCAAAAAATACGTATTATATAGAACTTTGAAAGAGCTCAATCATAGAGATAGATTAAATTAGTTTATGCTACTTTAATGGAAGGCTTGAAAAGAGATAGAAATTCATTTAATACTCAATTTAATTCAAACCCAATGAAATCAACAAAATCAAGAATTAAAGAGAATAGAGAGTATGGTTCAAATAATATTGATCCAGCAATTGCTAAAATTTTTAAACGACGTGCTGGAATTAACGAATAATTAATTAAATATATATAAAGTAATAATGATGGGTGTGTTTAATATAAAAAACACACCCTACTTTAAACAAGGAGATAATTAAATAAATGAGATTTACATAGGCAATTAAAACAGTAATTGATTCAAATCCTAATTTTGGTACAAGATTACAACAGGCTGAAAAATTGGCTGAAAAATGGTAGAAATTAGGTCTATTATAGGGTTTACAAGGTAGAAATGATGCCCTTACACGTACTAACGTAGCTATCATGTTATAGAACCAAGCTAAACAAATTTTAAGATAGGCTAACTATACATCAACAACACAATTCCATGAGTAGTGGGTTGGTATTGCAATGCCTTTAGTTAGACGTTTTGTACATAAATTAGTAGCTAAAGATTTTGTAACAATTCAAGCTATGTCACAACCTACAGGTTTAGTATTCTTTATTGATCATCAATTTGGTAGTACAAGAAAAGGATTTACTAAAGGTGAATCTATTTATGGTACATCATTTAAAAACAATACAGGTGATTATAATTACACAATGGATACTGACGTTACTAAAGGTCTTTATGGTGCAGGTAGATGGGGTTATTCATTAAATGAATTAACTGCTTCTACTAATACAGTAACTGCTGTTTCAAAATCAGGAATCACCACCGCAGATTATCAAAATGATTCAAGATTCTCAACTACATATGCTAATTAGTTGGCTTCTGGTTCAATTAAGAAATTATCATTTGCATATCCAGCTGATGCTGACTTGAATGGATATGATTCATTCTATATTAATAGTGCTACCACAAACGTATCAGGCTCAGTAATTACAAAAGTCTTTAGAGAATATACAAGACTTAATGGTTCAAACATTGAATTTATGGTTGTAACTGATGATAAAGCTGCTTGGACTGCTAATAGTGGTGTAACATTATCTTATCATAGACAACCTACCACATATAATAGAGGTGACTTTGAATATCAAGATCAAGATTTAGCAATTCCAGAAGTTCAATTCAAATTAACTCAAAAACCAATCGTTCCTGAAACAAGAAAAATGAAAGCTACATGGACACAAGAGTTGATCGAAGACTTGAATGCAATGTTAGCTATTGATGGTTAGCAAGAGATTTCAAATCAATTGACAGATCAAATAGTTCTTGAAACAGACCTTGAACTTATTGCTATGATTGGTAAGGGTGCTATTACAAGTGGTAATAATGGTTATTTTTCAATTCGTCCAGGCTTTGAATTAACTAATAATCCTGATGCGGCTGGTGGTGTTGCTACATTCGCACAAAGTACTAGCTATCACGTACAAGGTAGAGCTGAATGGTTTAAAAACATTGCTGTACCAATGCAAAAAGTTTCAAACCAAATCCATCAAAAAACTGGTAAAGGTGGAGCAAACTTTGCTGTTGTATCACCTACGCTTGCTACAGTTCTTTAGACTATGTAGGGATTTACAATGGATACTGATGGTGAAAGTGAATGGATGGATGGTGGACTTACAAAAATTGGTAGCTACAAATCAAAATATAAGATCTATAAGAACCCTTATTCAGTAGCTGATAATGCTATGATTATGGGCTACCGTGGAACAGGATTCTTAGATTTTGGTGCAGCTTATTGTCCTTATATTCCATTAATCATGCTTCCTAATATCATGGAACCTACTAACTTAACACCAACCAAGGGTGTTTATACAAGATACGCTAAAACTATGCTACGTAGTGACTATTATGGTGTTGTTTATGTAGAAGGTCTTGAGACTCTTTGATCTTGATTGTTAAGTAAAGTAGTAAATTACATTGATTAACTTATAACAATAAGGGGGTGATAGAAATATCACCTCTTTTTTTAATATATAAATATAAACTAATTAGTAATTAATATATAGATTAATAACATCAATGGAAAAGGAGTAAATAAATAAATGAGTAGTAATTGGGATGATATAAACTTTACTGTTGGATAGTCAACAGCTTTCGGTATATATGATTAGTAGTAGCAATTTAAAGATGATTCAGTTAAAATTGTAAAATACGTAATCAGATCTTTAGGTTTCCCAACTACTGATATATAGTTATCACCATAGCATATTATAACATCATTTGAATCTGCTACACTTAAATATTCAACACTAGTCAATGAATCTAAAATAAGTGATAATATGCTTAATGTGATAGGTTCTGATCCAGCTAAAGACTTGACTAATGCTGCTATATATTAGAATATGGGTTCTGTTTATCAGATATCTTAGCTATATGCCCAGGAAAGTATTATTAGAAATTCATTACACACACCTATATATTCAGCATCTATAAACTTATAGGTTGGTGTTCAATAGTATGATTTATCTAATTATATTACCGCCTATGATAATAGTAATGTTCAGATATTATAGGTGTATTATTACCCAAGAATAACTAATAATTATGGATATGATACGAATATAGGAACAGGATTCAATATGGTTGGTATAATGTCATAGTTTGCTGGTACATATGCTCAAAACGCAAAAATGGTAATTATGCCTGTATTTTAGACGTTATTAAGAATGCAAGCTTCATAGCTATCACAACAGATTAGACGAGCTAATTTTGGGTTTTAGTTAAGAAAAAATAAGATAGTATTTTATCCAACGCCTGAGCGTGAACAAGATATACTTATTTAGTACGTTTTAACTAGTGATAAATTTAATAATTCAATTAAAGACAATGTTATTAATAATATAGCTAATTTTCCAATCAATACACATATCAAATACACTGATATAAATATGCCTGGTAGAAATTGGATTCAAAGATACACTTTAGCTTTAAGTAAAGAAATATTAGGTGTAATAAGATCAAAATATTCAAGCATACCGTATCCATAGGGTTAGACTAGCCTTGACGGTGATACTCTTAGAACGTAGGCTGCCACTTAGAAATAGGCTTTAGTGTAGTAGTTAAAAGCTGTATTATAGCAAACTTCTATGTCAAGATTAATTGAAAAGAAAAAATAGATTGCTTAGAATTTACAAACAATACATTCAAAAGTACCTATGAGAATATTTATAGGCTAATTTAAAGGAATATATTAATTAATGTCAAGATTTTTAAAAGAAAGAGATTTATAGCTATTTAAAAGAATTAGTCAATAGTTGATACATAAAGTTATGGATGTTCAAGTTCAATACTTTAAACTTAACATTAAGAACATGAAAACTAATGTTTATGGTGAGGCTAAACATGGTATAATTTAGGTATTTAAAAAGGTAAATTTACATTGTATAGTTGAACATAGTGCGGAGTAGATTGATTTTTCATAGACAGTAACTTATACAAATAACACTATATTTAAGTTTTTAAATTCAACTTTATAGTAGAAAAATATAGTACCATAGATAGGTGATATAATAATGTGGAATGATTTATTTTGGTAGATAACTATCACTACACAATAGCAATTGATTGGTAATATATATTCAAATAAATGGTCGACAAAAGTATAGACTACAATAATATCAGATTCAAAAGTAAAACAACTATTACAATATAAGGATTAAATTAAATGAGTAATGATAAATTTTAGCTTCATGTAGGTATACAAAAAACAGATTAGGTAATAATGAACTATATAAAGTATGTTATGAAACCTACAGTTTATGAATATGATGGTAGTCTATTATAGGTTCCTGTTGTATATAATGGAGCATAGCGTTGGGTTCAAGTAAGGTAGCGATCTTATTTGGTAGATACAAATAATAATCCATTATATCCTGTAATATCATTTAGTAGAACTAATACGAAGACAACAGGTGAATTATTAAATATTAATACGGGTGGTCATGTAATATAGATGTAGAATAGATATTCAAAAGATAGACCTTATAGTGAAATAGATAAAGTACCATATAAAAGGAAATATATCAATATAGGGTTCCCAAGGAATATGTAGTTTTAGTATTAGTTTCAAATGTTTACAAATAATCATTAGCACATGAATTAGCTAATTTAGTTGTTTTTATTACACCATAGAAAGTGGTGGATTTATGATGATCATAGGGTGTTTATTAAAGCTTCTGATTATTCTAATACTACATAGATTCAAGCTGGATCACAAAGATTAATAAAGTCAACATTTAGTATGTAGGCTCGAGCAACATTGTTACAAAGACAAGATATCAGATAGCAACAACCAACAACAAAAATAGATACAGATATCACAATTTAATTAAATTAATTAATAAATATTAATCAATTACTTATATTAATAGTAATTATATTATAATGTTAAGTAACATTAAATAAATAATAACGGGGGCGTTAAATGAAAATTTAGGAAAAATATTCAAAAAAATATGTTGAGCTATCTACATAGCTTGAGAATAATATTAATAGTTTAGGTGCAATTACATATAATTTGTAGTTGTTAAATAAAAACAAATCATAGCTAATAGAATCTATTAGAAAAATTAACACAGAAAAACAGTCTTTAACTGATCAGATATTACAATAGTATGGCGCAGGTTCAATTGATCCTGAAACTTGGGAATTTATTCCTAGTAATACTGTTGGTAATGCTAATCAAAAAGAAAAGACTGATTAATCAAAGGAGATTTAAATAAATGAAAGAGTATTTGAGCCCAGGTGTTTATCCATAGGAATATGATAGATCTTTCTTATAGTAGGCACCATCAGCAGGTGCAGCTGCTACATTTATAGGCACATTTACTAAAGGTAGAGCTTTTATTCCAATGCTTATTAAGGATACTAATGATTTAATTGACAAAACAGGTGAACCTAATGGAATAAACTTTACTCAATATGCAGCTTATGAATATTCAAAACAAAAAGGTGAATTTTGGGTACAAAGATTGTTATGGTAGTAGGGTTGGACAACTGATGCTTACGCCGTATATGCTTCAAAAACTGTTGGTGAAAATACAACAGGTGAAGTTTTAGCTATATTATTACCAACTACCACAAACGTTGCAATAAAAGAAGGTACAGTAACTATTGCTTCAAAAACTGGTACAGTATGGACTAATCTTGAATGTACATTTGAACAAGGTAATATATAGACGTCATATGATTTAACTATTGAACAAATATTAAACATTGATCAATCTATTACTAATAATCCACAAACAACAGCACCAATATATTTATTTGGTAGAACTAATGATTTAAAAGTTAAAACTGATTTAAATGATTATGATACAATATCAATAGAAAAAATTACTGATTTTATTAAAGATACCGAAGCTATATATTCATCAGCTCGTACACCTATGATTAAAAATGAATTTAATTAGGATCTATTTTACTTTAATCATTTAGGCGATGGTACATATACAAATAAAGATGTTAAAATATCTATAGAGGGTGTAAAGACAGAAAAAGTTTAGTGGACAGAATTTAATGTAGTAGTAAGAAAATATGATGATACTGATAAGAAACCTATTATTCTTGAAACTTACTATAAATTAAACCTTAATCCATTAAGTTAGAACTTTATCGGTAAAAGAATAGGTGATGTTTATTCAGAGTATGATGAAGCTACATCAAAAATTAAGTTACACGGTGATTTTAAAAACGTTTCAAAATATATAAGAGTAGTTGTATCAGATGGTGTTAAAAATAGTACTATAGCAAAATTAGGTAATGTTTACACTGTTCAACATGTACCATTTGTAAGTAAAGCAAATAGTATTACTAATGAATACCCAACATTAATCACAGGTGAACCAGAGGCACCTAACACATATCAAGGCTATGATACTAATAAATTTGCAATCAGATATTTAAGTAACCCCACATTTGGTACTGAACCATCTACATCTACTACATTTACTGATAAATATACTATAGTGTTTTATGGTGGTTTTGATGGTATAGATCCAGCTAATAAAAACATATCAGATGAAAATACATTGTTAGGTTTTGATGTAACTAATGAATAGTCTTATGGTTACGCTTCTTATAAGAAAGCACTTGATATTATTAAACAACCTGATGAATATGATATTGATCTTATATCAATGCCTGGTATTAACTTACAAGATATAGGTAAAAAACAAATATTTGAATATGCTTTATAGATTGCTTAGAATAGAGGTGATTGTACTGTAATCGGTGATGCTGCTAATGAATTATAGAGTAATGTAGCTACAGTTATTAATGCTACATAGGATTTTGATTCATCTTATGGTGCTGTATATTATCCATCGGTAAAGATTCAATGTCCATTTACTAAAACATTCCCAATCGTTCCTGCTTCAACTTATATACCAGCTGTAATAGCTTATACTGCTAATGTTTCTGAACCTCATTTTGCACCAGCTGGTATTAATAGAGGAACATTAGATGTTTTACAAGCATATATTAAATTAAATAGATCTGATAGAGATAAACTTTATGAGAATAGAATTAATCCTATAGCTTCTTTTGCTAATTCTGGTACTGTTGTATGGGGTCAAAAAACTTTACAAAAGAAGCCTTTAGCATTAGATAGATTAAATGTAAGGATTTTACTTAATAATATTAAAAAGTGGGTTTAGGATTATGGTAGAACTGTTTTATTTAATAATAACACTACAACTCTTAGATCACTATTTACAATGGGTGTATAGAAATATCTTAACGGTATAGTTTCAGCAGATGGTCTATACGCATATAAATTTAAAATGGATTAGACTAATAACACACCTGATGTAATTGATAGAAATCAATTAGTTGGTGAATTATGGCTTAAACCTACAAAAACAGCATAGTATATAATCTTACCTATTAATATTGTAAGATCAGATGCTGAATTATGATAAATATATAAGGAGATAAAATAAAATGAGTCATGCTGATAATATGGATTTTACTTCATTTGCATATGAAGCGAAGCTAAAACACTTATTTATTGTATCAGTTGCTGGAATTCCAACATATTTATGTACAAAAGCAAGCAGACCTAAACTTTCAACAGGATAGGTATAGTATAGCTATTTAAACATGAAAAGATATTCTGCAGGTAAAACAACTTGGGATCCAATATCACTAACTATAGTTGATTCCTATACACCATCAGGAGCTCAAGCAGTAATGAGTTGGTATAGACAACAGTTTTAGCCTACAAGTGGTAGAGCTGGATATGCTAACAATTATTTTAAAGATATGACCATATAGGTACTAGGACCAGCGGGTGATGTTGTTTAGAAGTGGCAATTATATGATTGCTTTATAACATAGGCTGATTTTGGTGATCTTGATATGGAATCTGATGGCGATAAAATGGAAATTGAAGTAGGAATCAGATTTAATAAAGCAATATTAGAGTTTTGATTTAAAATAATATATATGTTAGATGTGATAAATATTAAATAATCACACCTAATAATTTAATAAAGGAGATATAAAATAATGTATAATTATAATAAAAACAAAAGTAGAAGAACAAGATTACTTTAGAGAAGTTTAGATTCTAAAGAAGAAAAAATACTAATAAACGGACCAAAATAGGATATTGTTGAATGGCTCAAAAACATTTTACCTGTAGGGAAAGGTTTGGCTTGGTACACACAATATGATTCTGGATCAGCTAATTTTAGTTTATTCTTAAAAGTTTCGAAAAATACTTTTAGAATATACGAACAAATAGCTGACACGTGGCTTGGTTCAGATACACCTTTTCATGATTCACCTAAAAATTGGTATTCAGATGAAGTTTTTGGACATATGTATCATCGCCGTGGTGAACACATTAATAATTTTTTAAATAATGGACAAATAGTAAGTTCTGTAAAATAGTTTAAGACTTATGTTGCAAACACTACAAAAAAGTACTTTAAGTGGCCATATGGTGGTTAATTAAACACGTTTAACTTAATAAAGGAGATACAAAATAATGTATAAATATAGAACAAGTTCAAGGAACTTTAAAAGATTACATTAGAGATAGCTAACATCTGATGAAAAATCAGTTTTAAATCGTAATAAAACATAGTTAGCATTACAGTGGGCTGATGATTTAAAAATAGGTCACTGTTTAACCTGGTTTATCAGACATTAGGATCTAATTACAGGGTTTATATATGAAAAAACTGGCGATGACAGTTATAATTTACACTATACAAGAGTATGGAGGCTTCGTGGAGTTAAAGATCAAAACAGTTCTGCTGCAAAAAATAATTTAAAATATACAGTAACAAAAAATAACACTGAAGGTTTTGTAAAGGACTTGATGACAAGCTTTAAGGAAAGAAAAATTTATCCTAAAATTATTCACTTATTTAATTCGATTCAACAGTCTTAGGAATTTATAGCTTCAAATTCAAAAAGACTCTTAAAGAATATTTAATAATTTTAAAGGAGAAAATAAACAATGTATAATTATAATCGATTAACTTAGAAAAATTTAAGTGGTTAGGATAAAGCTGGTGTTTTTAATGGTAGAGATAAACTGTTTACATGGCTCGTTGAAACTTTTAAACCTGGCTATGTATTATCATGGTGGTGGGCAGTAACTATTCATCCTTTTACAGAGCAATGTAACGTGTTTTTTTATGGACTTTACAAACTTAATGTTAATAAAAACACTGATTATATTCCAACACCTAAACCTTGGGATAGTCAATTAAGGAGCTTTTATTTATATCAAAGAAACTTTGCTTTATATTCAGATGGAACCATCAACGGGCTGAACAGATCTGAACGAATAGAGTCTAAAATGAAAGAGCTTTCAAATCGGGAGGCAATGTGGGGTGTCTTAGAAAATCAACGTTATGACAGTCTTAAAAAAACTACACAAATATTTAATAGTCGTTCTGAATGGTTGTCTTATACTGAACGAGAAATATATAAAGTACAAAAATTATTCTTAAACAATGTTAGTTCAAAGAGACTCTGGTTACCTTAATTAAGTTAAAGGATAATAAATAAAAAATGTATAATTATAGAAAACATACTATACTACTATAGGATAGTAGTCCAGAATTAAAAAAAATATTTAATAACAAAGCTTCAATTGATGATTTTGATTAGTGGTTTGATGAATTGCCAATGTATGTTGGTATTAGTTGTCATGAAATTATTAAACAACAACCTTTCACGTATTATTACTTTTTGGAAAAATTAAGCGACGATCATATTAAGGTTTGGTTTAGTACATTGAATCGGGACATGGTTAGTAACCGTGAATTTGATGGTCATTCAGTGAAATTAAAAATATATGATTTGAACAACATCTCTGACACAAGATCATTTTTTCAAACTTATCGTCGATTAATTTTAAAAACAGGTATGATTCATAAAACAAGAAATGATTGGCATAAATTCCTTAAATTTAATGAGAATGGTTATAATGTAGCATACGGTTTTTATGTTAGAAACCATTTGGTTATTAAAATGTGACTTTAATAAAGGAGTAATAAAAAATGTATAATTACAGAAGATTAAGTTAGGTTGAACTTACATCAAATGAAAAGTCCTTGTTTAAAGGAACAATAAAGAATTTAATCCCATGGTTGGAACAACTAAAGGATAATCAATGTATATGTTGGTATGTAGGGTTTACTGAGAAGAGTTTTGTTGGTAGCAGTAGTATATAGGGTTATATTTTTGAAAAACTTAACTTTAATAAATATTACTTTCATGCAACATCATTTTATCCTTTAACAAATAAAAACATGGATACCACAAAAAACGGCGTGTACGATACTTATCATCGTAATGATAGAGATGTAGCTTCTGAGATCACTAAAGAATTTAAACGTTTAAAACATTTCACTGAAACGTTTAGAATTTTTAATCGACGACAAGAAGCAGTGTAGTATATAGCCAATAATGCTAAAAGACTTTTAAAGTTAAAATAATTTAAAGAAAGGGGGGTAAAATAAAAAATGTATAATTATAAAAGATTAAGTTAGAGAAAATTAACATCAGCTGAAAGAAAAGCCCTATCCTTTAAGGATTCTTTAATTAACTGGTTTAAGGATGAATTACCTGTTGGTAAGGGTTTTTCATATTATGATATGATTCATAGAAACTTAATACACTTTCATTTTTTATTAAAGACAGGTGGTGATAAGTTTGTTGAATATGTAGTAGCAGTAAATTTACAACAAGGTTTTGATTCAAGCTTGATATCAAAATAGAGATTACCATTGAATAGTATGTAGGTTATGTATCATATTTATGATATGCCTACCTTTGGTAGTGTTCGAACAGGTGAAATATTTAGTTCACTTAATTAGTGGAAAGGCTTTGTCAGAGACTTAAGTAAACGAATGGTTACCGCCAAGTGATTATTATTAAAGGAGATACAATAAATGTATAATTATAAAACAAGAAAAACAAGTTCAAGAAAAAGATTAAGTGAGGTTTCAACAGTCGATCCGAATCTTTATAAGTTCTTGAATAGTAAGAAATCTGATCAGCTGGTTCAATGGTTTGATGAAGTTATGCCAGCTGGTAAAGGTATAGGTATTTGGTATGTGTACGACTCGTCTTCAAGAAGCTTTGCTAAGCATTTAGCAGTTTGGAATCATTTTTATATGAAAAACAGAGACGGTAGTTTTACTAGATATACCAATTATAGGGATGATGCCGATCCAAATGGGCCGAAAGTTTAGGGTATGTATAGTCAAGATACGGTACATAAATTTAACCCAATGGATACTAAAGGTTTGATATTTAAACTATACGATGATGCTGACATTAAAAAGTGGCTTAAAAAGAGCGGACATATACTAATATTTAATTCTTATGACTAGTGGTTTAAACATAGTAGAATGTTAGCTAAAACTCATTTATCATAATTAATAAACCATATTAATAATTCAGAAAATAAAGGTAACATAAAAATGTATAAAAGAACAAGATTCAGTTAGAGGACATTATCAGGTAGGGATAAATCATATTTTAAAAATTCTGAGCAATCTATTTGTGATTGGCTATATAATGAATTAAAACCTGGTCAAGTCTTAGGTTGGTATAATAAAAATAGTATGTTTCAAGTGCCTGATGATCCTAGTTTTGATAGTATCGGTTTTGGTATGTATACGGTAATAAAAAAACCCATAAAATATGATACACCACCAAAACCTGATAGTAACATAAAAGGGTTTGAATTTATGTACCATTCATATATAGTTTATTATCGTGATGGTATAAACAAGCTTGTTGATTTTGAAAAACAAGATGTATCATATAAATAGTTAATTTCAGGTAAAATATTACGATTTCGTGATGTTGTTAAAACAATCAAAGATACAGGACAAGTGTTTAACAGTAAAGACGAATGGTTTAATTTTATTAGAAAATTAGTTAAAAATGTATGGTAACTTTTTAATTAATAAAGATAAGAAAAACCCACACTTAAAAATGTGGGTTTATTTTTTTACAGTACTGATATATTTTATAGCTACAAAAACTACTTTATACTTGATAACTATTTATACTTATCACGCTATTTCTTAGTTTTCTATGTAAACCTACAAAACCATGGTACAAATGATTTTTTAAATAGTTTATCAACCTAAAATTTAAATATGTGTACACCAAACTTTTGATATATCCATTTTTGATTGATAGTAAACAACCTTGTCATGTTAGATCTATCAAATCCAGGTTTAACCTATATATAGTACTACTGATAATCAAGATCAAATAGCTATTTTAGCTTTTCATGTTTATTTTTAAATGTAATCTTAAAGTCGGCTGTATATACGTGTTGTCTCAATAATGGTTTACCTGTTATAGGATGTGTAATTTTCTAACTTAATACAAATGATTCAGGTTGTAATACTATCTAATCAATGATATTATGTTGTTGTAACTATAACAACCACTAATACATAAAGATTTCATCAGTACTATCAAAACTTAACTATTTGTGTGAGTATTTCATCGTGCTTTAAAAACATTAATTAATTTTTTACACTAAGTACATTCGAACACAGGTATTGGCATGATAGTATCTTCATCAAGTTCAGGGTTTTCAAACGGTGTAACTATAGTTAAAACAAATACTTGATTAAACTTAGCATTGTTACACTTTTCACAACGGTAAAAGCTATCATGACCATCTTGATTATCATCATGTTCATGATTGTGTTCAGATTCATTTGTTAAATTTGATTTGTCCTTAGGAAACTAAATTGTTTTTGACATAAATTTTATTTCTCCTTTAATTAATTATTTTTCTTTACATTTAAAAACCATAATGATGCTGCTATAGAAAAAGATAGTTCAAACACCACTAAACTCATGATAAATAATGTGTATACTACCGTGTGTTTAACAAATACCAGTGCTGTAGCAAATAAAATCATTTGTAGTAAAGCTAAAATTGGAAACAATACCTTTAGACCAAATAACATTTGAGATAATGATTCCATTGAAAACCGTATTCCATAGCTTTTAGGTACTTTAAGTGTGTTACAGTCTGTTGCTTTGATTTTTTGATTGTTGTTCATTAATGAACCTCCTATTATTAATTAATAATTTATAAAAGGTGAGTTTTACACCCACCTATTTGTTGTGTTATATTATGGTTGTTTATCTATAATTGATATTCTTTTAAGTATGTTTTAATTAAACTCGTCAACTCTTGGTCGTCTTTAATTTCAAATACATCAATAGGTTTGGTAACATATCCGATATTACCGCCATCACGAAGTGTATTATAAGTAATGATAAGATTATCATTTACAACATAAATTAATATATTATCTTTATTACCTATCAGATTCTTAATAGATCTTCTCATATTACCTACAAAATATTTGTTAGTTCCAAGGTTCATCTTGGCTGTTTTTTTGTTAAAATTGAACCTCACATCAAATAAACCATCATTTGACAAATTCATATCAAAAGACTCGATTGCGTCTTCTGAAAACAGTTCTCTGAAATTCTCAACGACATATAGTTTTTTAATCGAATCTTTAAAGACTTCTGTGTTGATATTAGTAAATTTACCTGTTTCAACACCATCATTAAAGATGCTTGTCATTGCTCGGTTAGGTTCATTAATCATTGTAATCGAATTAAACATTTGTAACCCCCTTATATTAATATGTTTACATATTATAGTATTTAAATAAAAAAACCTGTAATATTATTATACTTCATTACAGGTTTTATAAATTTATTTTAAGATTCTACCAATTAAACCTTTAGGTATTTTTAATACCTCAGAGGATCCCTCAAATAAATAAAAAGATTCATCTGCCAATTTATCACTAGCTGATTCAAGAATAGCATTCAAGCTTTTAAAGCCACCTGTTAAATTCATTGAAATAAAGTAATATTGATGGTCTTTACTGTAATCAGATAGTTGATATAACAAGTTTTGAAAGCCAAATGCAAATTCATGTAAAGAATTTGTGTTTAGGCGTTCGGCTGTAATGAAATCAACCTTAATATCAGGATGATTTTTATTTAGATATTTTTTCAATAGTTGTGATACTATCACACCAAAATAAGTATCAGTATAAATCAAAGCTACTTTAAGATTATTAGGAAGTTCATCTTTAAAATAGCTATAAATGCTATTTAATTCAGCAGATGCTTTTTTAGCTTCAGCTGTATTTAAATTAAAAATTTTATCGAATGCTGTATTAATAACAGCATTCAGTGCTTGACGTTCATCAAGATCCTTAATGTCATTCAAATCTTTAAGGTTTGAATATTTGTAAATATTCAAAGTGGTGCCACGGGTCAAGTTTGTTAGTGTACTTGTGCCGCAAGTAACATACATTAAAATATTTTTTTCATTTTGCTTTTTCATTTTATAACTCCTTATTATATTAAATTTAAATCAGTGATTTGTGTATAAGTTACTTTATAAAGTTTAGCTGCTACACTTTTAATTGTTTCAATATCTTTTTCATTTTCAAAAAAGCTTGAACCTCTTTCAGTTTCAACGTTTGTAAGTTTAAAACTGTTTAATTCATTATTTAATTCACCAGCTACATTCCAGCGGGTGAATTGAAAATTTTTAACTTCAACACCTTCAGGGATGTCGAATAATTCAATAAATTCCCAAAAATTATCTTCAGACATTGATTCAAGATATACTTCAACGGAACCGTCTGTGTCGATAAAACTAACAGGGAGTTCCAAATCTTTGATTTTTAATAAGTATTTCATTTTGTAACCTCTTTCTTATTTATTTATATATATTATAGCATCCAATTAAAAAAACCTGT
>CAYYEN010000008.1:0-19763 GCA_964470795.1 uncultured Spirochaetaceae bacterium
ACGATTCACGTGCAATGGAAGAAGCCAACGATACAAAAAAGAAAACTTCTAAATCTACAACAACAAAACCTGATAATCCGAAACCAATGTCAACACCAACATCAACATCTGATGATACTGGGTCCGACACAACTAATTCTTCTGATGGTGCATCCTCGGGAGACAGTGGTACCTCCAGCAGTGATGATTTTGATTTCTAAAAACAACAAAAAAGAAGCTCCCCATTACGGGGAGCATTCTTTTATTCGATTGAGTTTATAACCCCGCGCTTGATGCATTCAAGCTGCATCTTAAGCATGTTATTGTTTTTGATCTTGTCAAGTTTCTCATCGAAATCTTCTATGTGTTTGAACGTAACCTTGGAGTCAGCGTCCTGTGTGAGAATTACCCACAGTCCGAAATCTCCATTGTCAATATCGAATGAGATGGATTCCAGTCCATCTACATTTGATATCTTATACTCAATGACTGTGGATTCTTTCATGAACTTGATCTGCGGTGTTGAGACATTGAAACTTGTGAACGATGTTTCAAGTTCTGTTGTCATTCTTGATACGAATGAATTTAATGCGTTCATGTTATACATACGGATTCTCATAAAATAATACCTCTTGGGCCTGCATACAAAATTTGTTGCAGGCTGGTTGACTAGACCAGTTGCCCCAGTGATTTAAAGTGATTTAATAGATTGAAGAACATATTTCTATATTCTTCATATTAATAATATATATACGGAATTTCAATATTCTAGCAAAAAAAAGAATACCCCCGGATATCCGGGGGTATTTATATTATAATAATTCCAATAAGTTTATACCATCGATTGAGAATTCTCTCAAACCATCAATGTCAATATTATCAATCATCTGTTCAGACTTGATTGTTTCTATTGATGATTGTTTAACCATATCACTATGGGTTTTCAAATCAATCAATGGATACACCTGTCTGATGTATGAGTGATACATTTCATCAACGACACTTAATAACGATTCACAACTCTTTGGATTCTGAGGAATGTCTCCTTTTTCATATCCACGAATTATCTCTGTTGCAATACGTGTGGTTCCAATGCCATTCATTCCAAGAATACCACGATCGAAATCACCAACGATACAATTCAACAGATTATAGAACACTTTGTTTTTCACAAATACATCCATAACATCATCATCTATTTGAGAAATAGATTTGGTTATCATGATTGGATCATACACCTGGGATATTCCTGTATGTCGACACTTGGAAAAGATAACACGACAATTAGATTCAAACATGTATCCAGTGAACAGATTATTTCCTGTAACGATTATACGTTTTCTGTTATTCAAATCATATCCTTTGATAACCGATGGAAATACAAGTGAATCGAAATCTTTACATTTTATCAGATACAAATTTGGTATGAATCTGAATACTTTCTGTGTGAGATTAATTGCTTCTGTGAGATAATAACGGAAACTGTCATAACGTCCACCATTTATCTTATCACGATACGGATGTAAGTACGACTTCAGCTGTTGATGTTCACAACATTCGGTTGTCTCATAGTCATTCATGATCAAGTATATTTTAACATCATCCCATCGGCGAGAAAAGTTCTTCCAATGCAATGCAATCTGGACGAATGATGATACAATATCACCAATTGCGTTTTCATTAAAAGGTAATGCTCCAAGATAATTTCTTGATGATAACATTGAACCAATAAAAGTGTTGAGGTCGATAAATATATCGACCCCATGTGATGTATCATAGTCATCTCCAAGAAGACCTTTGATTATCAGATATTTTGGTTTAACCATTCCTGAGAGACGTCCTGATGGATAATTCTTTGGCTGATAATTATACATGTGATGCACCTCCGATTATAATAACCAACCATGTTCACGCATCGATTCTGCAATCTCTGCATCGGACATGTCTTTTCTGGTATATCCAAACAGGAAGTCAATGAAACTACGTGCACCGATTTTGTTGATCTGGTTACGTTTATCAAATACTGCATGTCTGAGATGATGGTTGGTCTGTTCTGATGCAACTGCTTCTGTGAATGAATCTGTATTTGATAATGCGGTTTTAACACGTACCATTTGATATGGTTCATCGTAATTCAACCAATTTGGACGTTTCATTACATTGTCACGATTACGGAGTAAACATGAAATGATGATTTCTCCATGTGTTGATAATAATGGGATTGTTCCTTCCATCAGATGATAGAGCTCTGTGACAACATCAGATACATTATCATACTTAACAATGTTATTGTCCAACAGATGCATCATCTTCAGATACTTCTCAGTCATCATTTTATTGATCGGAGTAAGAGTACAAAGATCATCATCAACCTTGGACGAATTGACTCTGTAATAATTAACATCATCAATGGTGACAAGCTTTGCTTTTGATATCGCATTCTTACTGATGTTGATGTTTGCATAATTGGTAATTGTGATTGGTTCCATGTTTTTACCGATGAACATTTCAAATTTCTCTGTAATGTCATCCATGTAATCTTCTCTGATAAAGATATCAAATTTCTTAACATCTTCTTTGACTGTAAGCTGACCAGAGTCAATGTCGAAATATTCTTCAAGATTCTGGGTGAATACAATAAGCTCTGTGTTTGCCTTTAGGATATGTTTTGCGGATAAAACATTCTGGTTGATTGGTCCTGTCATGAACTGGGTTGTGCAAATGAATCCACCATTGAAATCCTTAACACGTAATGCTGCATTACCATAACAAACATGACAAACATCATTATTGAGATTACATGTACATGGTGAACGGAACCACAACTGTTTACCAAGTAAATGTTTATCGGTACTATGGAGCATTCTAAGACGAGTACCATGTTTCTCTGTGTAATAGTAACGACCGTCGAACATCTTGAGAGCAGCCTCATCAACCACGATTGGAATTGGGTTCTTTGAACCACAGTCCGTGACCTTTGGTGATATTGTACCATATGTGAGAATCCACAGATTACGAGCAAAGTAACCAACGACGCCCATGTACTCAGTATTTAACAGATCTGGAACACGTGCCATAATTGCTGCTGCATAAATCGCTTCTGGATCTTTATAACCATCATTGAATCCATTACCATCCATTACAATGTTGACAATGTTTCTGCCGTCGGGTGTCAACCCGAGATGAATATACAATTCTTCAACCTGTTTTGGTTTAAGAATCTTTGTGTATGTATCATCAATGAATAATGGATTATTGCGTTTGATCATTTCTTCACGAAGTAAACCATAACGTCTACTGTTTTCTTCAATGATTTCCGCAGTCTGCATGTTCTTCGGATAATGGGTATTATTGATATCACGAATCAATGCGGATTCACGATAATGATCCAGAAACAGATTCTCTGTTGTAAATATCTGAATACATGCTTGTCCGAATATACGATTCAATTCAGACATATACAGAAGAATGTTCCTTGCAGTTGTTTCATATATTTCCGGCATTGGATGACCAAACTGCTGAAGAACATGACGAACCTTATTGATGAGCATTTTGGTTTCTTTTTCAATAAGAGGTGGTTCAAATATGAAATCTTCCAACTCAATGTCATTAACATAATTTATTATTGGATTGATAAACACGAGGAAGAACATGAATGCATTCAATGGTAAACTGTATGTGACAGCATCATCAACATCTGCTTTGAAATCAATACGAGTGTGTTCCAAAACATCACCTTCACCATCAGGATTACTCCAACACATTCCAGCAATATCAACGACACGTCTCATGAAAGTTTCAAAATCGTGTTTGTGCCTGTTGAGTATAACAGGCACACCGATAAACTCCAATAACTGTTCTTTGTCAGTTATTTCATCTATACAACGAAGATCATCGAATTCAGATTCATTGACCTCTGTATTGATATTGTAATTAAACATAATCCATCCATCCTTTCAATATTAATTGTCGATATCATTCTTTGTGAAATGGAATCCTGATATGAGATCTTTACGTGCACTCAAAGATTCCTTGTCTTTTGCCAACAGTATCGCCATCTGTTGCATAATCAATGCATCGTTCATTGTCAGACGAATGATTCTTCTGGTCTTTGGATCCATGATAACTTCCTTGGATATGATTGCTGGAGATGAACCCAAACCTTTGTAACGATTCTTGATTGTTGGATAATATTTCTCCATATCAACATAGAAAGTTGACAATGTGTTTGTGACATCCTTATTCATCTTTTTGGATTTATAATTTATCAATAAACCATATGTCATGATTGTTTTGATTATATAATCCAATGATGTTTCCAGATATTTATCAAGCACAACCAACTGATCATGATAATCGATAACTGCATTGATCTGATTGGTGTTTTTGTCGAACCATAATTCTTTATATATGTTTGACATCGATTTCAACCATTTATCAATATTCTTGATGAATGTATCAACACTACCACCATTGTTTGCAATACCCCATGCAACATATTCTAACAACTGACTGCTGACATTGCATGTGATGGACACATCACGTAATGTTGTTAAATAATCGAATGTTGCATGAACAAATGTTGATGCAGATATTTTGTGTTTTGGTCTTTCTGGGAATGTAATCTGGATATCACCAATTGATTCAATACACTTATCAATGTATTCATTCTGGGTTGCCACATAGAAATGTTTCTTATCATGTTCAAGACGATACAGTGGCGGTTCTGCAATATACACTTTTCCTGCCTGGATAAGCTCGGGGAATTCTTGAACAAACAGTGACACATCCAGAACACGAATCTGGAATCCATCAATATCAGCATCAGTTGCAATGATGATTTTATCATACTTGAGCTTCTTGAGATTCTTTGTTGGACCGACACCACATCCGAGTGTCTTTATGAGATCTCTCCATATCTGGGACTTAAGAATTTCTTCAATAGATTTATTCCATGTAGATAATGTTTTACCACGTGCTTGGAATATTGCCTGGAAACGAGCATCACGTGCGGCACGTAATCCACCACCTGCAGAGTTACCTTCAACGATATACAGTTCTTTCGGGAACTCACATTTTACATTTGAACATGGAATAAAGTTCTTTGGTTGGATCCATTTCTTGTCTTCCTTAATGGCTTTATTGATATTACGAGACTGCTCACCTGCAACACGTGCACGATGGTTACCAATAACCATATCAACAAATTGATCAACCAACTCTTTCGAGATGTTTTTATTCAATGATTCATATGTTGCATCAATTATTGCTTTCTCCAATATAGGAGATATACAGTTGTATTTAGTCTGACCAGAGAACATGTGTGCGAGATTACATCTTGCATTTACCACGATATGAAGATGATTCAGAATATCCTTTCTCAGATCTTCGTCTTCAAGTTTCTTGTTACGTTTGATACATTTCTCTGTGATGAACATCTGATATCCTTTGAGTACACCATTCAGATGTGAACCATGTTGAATTGTGTTGATCTTGTTCATCCAACTCTGACATATGAGTTCATCTGTATAATCTGGATGTGCATATATCAACACCGCATCCAATGAGAAGTTTCTGTGATATGTTTTACCCATGAATTCTTCATCGAGTTTACCCTTACAACTAAACTCCATTGGAAATGTTGAAAATGCATTTACGTCCATACAATGAAGCTGAATATATTTCTTGAGAGGTTTGTGTTCAACTTTGTATTCCTTATTCTTTATTTTATAATTGATTTTATATTCACCATTGATAGTGTAATCAAAATCTTTCAACCACGCTGCAATATCATCAACGGGGATTTTGTCAGTTCCCAGATAGAACTTAGATGGTTCCCAATAATTGATAAGACCATGATCATTTCCGGTATACTTTTCAAGTTTCTTATCAATCAATTTACCATCATGATATTCAAGAGTCAGTTTCTTTTTCTCATTTGGTCTGATGGATGTGACTATGAGTTTACCGCCGAACGCAGTTGCCAACGCAGTACCAGAGCCATTTTCACCAACGGTTTCACCACCCGCACGAAGCATATTGGAACCAGCCTGATTGGTTTCATATACTTTTTGAATGATATCTGTTGGAATACCTCTACCGTTGTCTCTGACCATCAGATGTTTATCAGTAATTTCAATCCATATCTCATCGCCAGGTGACTCTTTCTTGGTACACTCATCACGAGAGTTATCAATCAACTCTCGACATATTTGACCTGCACCACCAAGACCAACCTGACTGATGTACATGGAAGGACGATGTTGTATGGCATCAATATCGGAATTCTTGATATACATTTCATCGTCTTTGAATGTTTGTATTTTACTCATGTAACATACTTCCTTTCTGTAAATAATGAACAGTACCACACTGTTACCGAAATAATGATATAAATATGAAATATAATAATGTTCCAAAAACCCAAATGTAATCTTCTAATGAAAGAGAGGTTTTAATTATGGCTTTAAACGATTATACAGATGCAACCGGTGAAGATAGAATCGCGGCGTTGGATCGTATCAGTGGTCGTGATTATTTGATCGATAGAAATACTGATTTGGAAAATCGAGATCAATATATAACAAATGTAATGGAAGAAGAATTACGTGCCCAAATGGTTACCGGTCAGGGTTACGAAGGTGCGTTACAAAATCAACCAATTCAAAATTTGATTGATCGTTTGGAAGATCCAGAAACGTTGGTTCGTTTGCGCATGATTGAGGATTTAAAAGAATACAGTCCAACAACATACGCACGTATGATCGGTGGTAATGATGATACCACGATTCTGTATAAAGCATATCGCAATGCAGAGAAAAAATATTTGGATGAAATTTCCACGGTTAAAACACAAGAACAAGTTACACAAGAAGCACAACAAACATTATCCAATCAGATCACGGGAAACACAACCACAACATTTTATATACCAACAGCAGGTATTAAACAATCATTCACAACCAATGCATCGATCCCAAATCAACCAAATCCGTTGTTGCAATTATATTCTCCACGTTTGTTGGGTGCACCTCCACAGTTGACCAACATGTGTGACATGCGTTTATTATCAGCATACGACAGTGACCACTATGGACCGGTTGGAGATTACTATTTATCGAACATATTATTAGATGCTCCAGTATGTAATTTCTTTGTAGGACGTGCACGTTTCACTGGCGGTGTTGGATCATTCTGGGGAATCATAAACCAAGCGAAGAACTATTTAAAAGCATTGCATGATTATCCCATTTATGGAGGAGATTCAACTGAAGTTCCAGCAATGTCAATGGCAAGTGTTGTTGAACAGGAAACCGCATTTGACTCCTTCAGCATACAAATTGGTGAAGATAATGAAGATTTTGAAATCGGTACTGCAGGAGCATTGGGATTAACTGATATTGATAATGAATCCGAACAAGTTGCCAATATCACAGGCGAAACACGAAGCATCATAGATAATATCGACAAATCAATACTTGGTGGTGCCGCAGGTGTAACCGCATCATTGTTAACATCATTATCCGTACAACAACCATTCTACACATTCGAAGCAGATTGGTTTACATACATTAATAATGTTAAAATGATGATCAACACCGCAGTTATCATGTTGGGATTACAGAAAGCACCCGTTCGTATTGGTGATGAGTTGCAGCCGATTGGAATGGATGCAAATGTTTCCGAAGCTGGAGATGATGTATGGAGTAATTATCGTTTTATTACACCAACAACAGGTCAAGGTGTTGTAACCGAAAGAGATAATTCATCTGGTACAACATCACAATATGTTTCAGTAATGGTTGATCCAAATTCATTTAATGAAACATACACTAACAACATTGGTGATTCACAATTGTTTGGTATAATGAATCAAGGTAATCAGTTTGGTAATGAGATTGCATTTCTTACAAATGCTTCTACAACAAAAGCAGATGATATAATTATCAATCTTGCTCAGAAGGGAACAAACGCGGCTCAACAAGTTATCTCAACATTGGGTGGTGGTATTGGTCGTTTCACAGCATCAATCGTTGGTGGATTTACAAAATCATTTACCGGTGATCATACAATATATCCACAAATATTCCAATCCGCATCAGCACAACAATCAGTATCATTCACAGTACATCTTGTGTCACATGCTGGAGATGCATATTCATATTTGATAAATATTCTGGTTCCATTGTTCTATATCATGGGCATGGCATTACCACGTTTATCAAAAAACAACGCATCCGCATATGCATTCCCACCAATCATCCAAGCAAACGTTCCTGGTTTATGGGGAACGCGTTTAGGAATGATAACATCATTATCGATAACTAAGAATCCCGGTTCAACCGATGTTTCTATCAATGGTTATCCATTGGCAGTTGATGTCCAGATAACAGTCGCAGATTTACAACATGTATTGATGACATCACCAATGAATGAAATATCTACATTCCTGAATAATAACACCATGTTTGATTATATCGCGCAGATGTGTGGATGTGATAAATATCGTGTTAATCCCGCAGTACGTTTGGTATCAAAACTGGCATTAACATCATCCGCATTGCGTCATACTGTTGACAACATTGGTGATTCAATAATGGCTGGTGTAAACACATGGATGAATCGTAAATTCGGATATAGCAGTGTATAAAATATATGTGCGGGGATATCCCCGCACATTATTCATTTTAATTTAACCCATCCTTTATTTGATTTCAATCTACCCCAATTAACACCATATGCAGAACGTTTTTCAACGATTGTATATTTGCATGATGTTTTAATGATACCACTCATTCTGGTATTGGCACCTGCGTTCGGGAATATCGGAGTTCCTTTCTTCAAATATATCAATTCATCGGAATGTTCGATTTCATTACCATTGTTCAATTCATTTAAATAATCTTGAACCTTCTCTTTGAAATCATTCCAATGTGGTAGGATATATAAAGGACAAAATTTGGTCTTGTTATAATCGGTATTCAAAAAATCAACATCACCACGTTTACCATCTTTGAAATTCAACCAATGCGTATGTGTATACAAATGATTGATATCCAGATTGTATTCATGGAGTAAGTATGCTGCTAATCGAGCTGCATTCAATTCAGATGCTTGATCAATACCATTGTAATTTGGTGACATGATACATTCGATTGCAATTGTTTTTCTGTTACCATCACCCTTACCATCCGCAGCATGCCAACCCGCACGGTTCAATGGTAAATTCTGCCATGCACATTTATCATCAACATAATAATGTACACGAACATCATTCATGTTTCCATTAACCGTTGCACGTGTGTATTGTTCTGCGGGTGTGCTACCTTGGATGACGGAAATCCAATCGGTATTGTGAATCGTTACGCCAATCACTTTGTTCATTTGGGCGGTTGGCATATCGATATGAAATGGATTATGTAATGTCAATAAGTATTGATTTACTTTAACTCCATTACATGTGATGGTCCGATCTGGTTGTAATACTGTTGACATATACAACAGCTCCTTTCGTATTAAATTACCATTTCGTGAACAAAAAAGAATACCCGGGGATAAACCCCGGGTATTCTTTTCTGTGCCAGACCAATCCAGACTGGGCTTCGCCAATGCGTCACATCGCTCCGCTCTGCTATGCCGTCACTAGACCTTGCTTCGCTGTACCAATACGATGCGTCACCCGACTTCGCATCACCATAACAAGACCTTACAACCCTTTGCCAATGCCATACCTGACACTACAACACAATGCCTTTGCGAAACGCTACCTCGCTTCACGTTACCTTCACTCGACTTAACATAGCTCTACCGTTACTGCACGAAACTGAGTAACACTTCACCATTACTGCACTGAACTAAACTCTACCTATACATTACTTCGCGTCACTACACCTTTACTTTACATACGGACTACGATACAACTTAATGTTGATTCACCCGTTTATAGTGTTCATCGTTTCTTCCAGTATAGGTTTGATGGTTTTAGATTGGAAGGATCACCATCGATATATCCCACAGTATAGTGAATCATGTCACCAGGACACGGTTCCCAACACTGCAGGATTATCAATGCTGCGTATAAGGTTTTCTTTGACCATTGAAGTGTTATCTTCAACAGTCCATCCCATACACGAGGTTTAACAATCTCACCAGAGATTTTAATCAAACCTGTATTGGATGTTTCAATGTGTGGGTATTTCGGATGATGTCGCCATTCATTGTCTGGTGATACGGATTCGATCACGTCTTTGAGTTCCGGGTGTTCGTTGATGATCTCGTTGAGTTGGTCACGTGAGATTTCTCCATTCTGTATTTTTGATAATACCTTCTGGATCTTTTTCTTTTTCATAATATTCGTTCCTTTCATTTAATATGACAATACCTCGCGTTGCAAGTCATTACATTACCATGACTAAACTTAACCATTCTTAGCCATAACATTACAACACACAGCCATACCGATACGTTGCGAAACAACGCGCCACGTTACCTAGACAACACTCAACCCAACATATCTCTGCCCGCACCAGACTTAACTCAACTTTGCTTTACCTGCACAAAACCACGCCTTACCTCACCTAAACAACACGCCACTGTACCTTGCTTTACCCTGCCTTCGCCAAACTTCACGAAGCCGAAGCGACGCTCAACAGTACCAGACTTAACTGTGCCAATGCTATACTTCACGTACCAGAACTCTACTACACCTTTACTTTACATACGGACTACGATACAACTTAATGTTGATTCACCCGTTTATAGTATTAATTATTAGAGTCTGTACTCATCCAGGAAGTCCTCGAAATATTCATCCCACTTAGGAGATGTTGAGTCACAGCCGACACGTTCCTTTGTGTTACCTGCAACAATCTTATCACCATCCCATACTTCAAATACGAAACGACCCTTGCCGCCTGAACGCCACTGACACATACCATTCCAGTAGCCCTTTTCTAAACATGCATACGCATATTTATTGAACTCCTTGTTGAAGATGTTCAGCTCGTACTCCATGGTTGTACCAGGAGGGCAAGACTGGGATGCAGCGATAGCAACTCTTGGTCCCTGTGCTGTTTCGGCTCTGAGAGGTCTCTGGCAGGTTCCAAGTTCTGTACCCTCAGGGAGCTCCAGAGTTATGAACGGTTTGTCAATGGCGAAATTACCATCGATCTTGCTCTTATAGTTGGAGAACTTGTCGAATCCTGAACCAGTTTCCTGACGGAGAAACTTTGTTTTCTCTTTAAAGAAACCTAACCAGCAGTAAGATGCCAGACACACCTTACCTTTGTCTTTTCCTCTTGTTCTTACCAGGAATACTGTAGTTCCTTTCTCAATGACTTCATCCTGTGGAAGCATTGAAAGTTCATCCTGAACACTTGGTGCATCAAGTGCTTTGGATGCAATGTACTTCACATAGATCTCAGGATCTTTAGGCAGTGATCCAAGGAGTTCTGTGAAGAACCAGATCTTCACCTTCTTGGCGACTGTGAAGTCAACCTTTGCCTCTGTTGTTTCCTCTGTTGTTGTTTTCTTTGTACGTGGCATATATACCACTCCTTTCTCGTTATTCGCATACCTGTACGGATATACTGGGAACGACCCACATTAAATAAATTTTATTCGATATGAGTCTGTTGCTTCCTCATATCATTATAATTATATAAATATCGATTTTCAAAATTCTAGATGGTTTAAAACCCAATCATCACCATCATGGGTGACGTACATGATTGCCGTAAACGGAATAAAATAAAAAATATACACCCGGGAATTCCCGGGTGTATAAATATTTATCATTTATGAGTTTCATTCTTATTATCTCTTTTCATTGTCCCACCAGTATACATAATAGATGCAATTTCATCTGATATTATATACTTTGGATTTTCCGCATTACAATGTGGCTTGTAATTTAGAAGTATTGACAATGATTTTGGGTCACCGTAAACAGTCTTTGGTATTTTCACTTTATGAATTGGATAGTATGATAACATACTACCATCTGTTGAATAAGCTATCTCGCCAATGACATCTTCACCATATAATGATATCAGATTTGCGCGATAGTCTTCAACAATTTCATCATCCGTATCACCACATGCAATCATTGGATAGTAAATGTCAGCCATTCCTTCAGAACCCATTTCGGCTTGTCCAAGTATATAACATAAATACATTGGTTTATTATTCATTCTCATTTTGTTTCCTCCAAACTATGACGACGCTGATCAACACACAGTTTACAACGTTTCGGATATGGCATCTTACGATCATCAAACCACTGACGATAATTATCATCTAAGTAGAATGACTTTTTACAATCACAACATTTGATCATTCGTTTATTAATATAATCTAACGTTGGCTGTATTTTGTCAACATCCTCATCTAATACATATAAACCTTCTGGTCTAAATGTATCTGATGGAACGTCACGTGTGAATGCCGGACACATATATTTTGAATAGAATGATGTTGTATCCGGATCAACATGTTCATTATTGTCAAAGTGAATTAACTCTGAATTATCTACGATTTCATATCCCGGTTTAGAGGATTCGATTATTATGAATTTATTATGTTCAAAAATAAGCTGTTTACACGGTATCGGAGTTAATACTGGAATATGTAATCTTGGATTTGATAGTATTGGTGACATTCTTGAATCATCCACAACATCATATACTACAGCATACAAATTTGAATTGGTGTTTTTCGCATCATCGATGATTTTTGTTATAGCATCCAGATTTTCATTACTCGATAATACTTTATCTCTGTCAATTGTGAATATATAATTATCAGGTGACCATGTTGACTGACCACGTGCGTATTTTATTCGTTTTTCAATGTTGTCACTCATATCACTTTCAATATCATATAGATATTCAAGAATATCGTTTAATCGTGTTGGGATATCATCACAATATTCCCTTAGGACTACAACTTTATTATTGTTTCTAAAACTTCTATTCATTTTTATTTTCCTTTCAAGATTAAAATTTGTGAACACTCACTTATTTTTAATAGTGATTTTTACAATCACAAATAAAATTCAAAGGAGTGTTACACAATGAAAATTTATGTTGTTGGTGGTAAAATCTCTGATGAAGAGAAAGAAGCTTACACCAAAACCATTCAGGAGAAATATCCTGATCGTGAGATTGAGTCAATAACAATCACCGTTGATGGCGACTATGTTGACTGCAAAACGCATTTCGTTCCAGATCGTCCGTTCGATCGTATCCGTCGTATCACAGGCTATTTAGTCGGCACGCTGGATCGTTTCAATGATGGTAAACGCGCTGAGGAACGTGATCGCGTCAAACATGATGTTCCTGTAACTTCTTCACATGCGGGTGATTTATGATGGATACAGTGAAAATCGACAAACCGTTTCTCGGTAGCACCGAGTTCATCATGACCGCAAGACAGGCAGTTCTTGATATCGTACGTCAGCAACTCGATCCAACTGATAATGTTGAGATCACAATCGATGATGTTTACGAAGTCACACATTCATATATACTCGGCAACCAGAAGGCAATGATATCAACATCTCTTCCAGATGGTAAGTATTATGAAGTGACATACGATGCTACCAAACAGATCATGTATATCGATTGTTATGTGAAATTCAACCAGGAACAAATCGTGATTGAATTAAATAAATAAATCTGTATACTATATGTGTAATATATTCTCCGGGATCGAATGAATTTATGCGAGTGAGTCGGTTTTATTGTTTACTAAAACCAACGGATGAACCAAACGGAATAATGGTAGGTTCGTTCTGTTTCGGTACATGAACGGTAGGATGTTCTTTGTACCATGTTATGATGCTATTCGTGAATCTATTCAGATTATCTGGAATAACAACATGTGAAAGTTGATCCATGTATATCATCTCCAATCAAGTAAACTAGACCGGAGAATATATATTAACACTGAGGTCGACCGATTCTATGGTTGGTAGAATCACACCCAAAAAGTTGTATTATTAACCCCGGGATATCCCGGGGTTAATATGCTTCTTATTTGTTTATAGTATCATTCATCAGGCTCATCTTCTTCGTCATCGGTCTTAAACATGCCATCAGTCATTTCTATCAAACGATTGACTTTTACGAGTGCTGATTTGGCATGATCTTCTACGAACTTAGATAATTCAAACTTCTTGTCTTTAACAAAGCTAACATGAACATTTGTATCATCTATTTTTATCACAGCAACTGAAGTTGTACCGATGATTATTTCGATTTGATTGATTTCAGGTATAACAAATAATGTTATTACATCATTTGGTAAATCCTGCAATACTACATTCAAATGTTTATTAGAAAACGATTTGATGAATGGTGTTGAATTGCCCATAGAAGACATAATCCATGGTGAGTCATATTTAAACTCTTCATAAAACTCTGTCCAAAGACCGGAAACAACTAATCCGGTCGCCGATAATGTTCCTTTTACCTTCTTTGCCATCACAGGATCATCAGCATATTTTTTGTCTGCTTCCATTTTAAGTACGTTAAAACGCTTCTGGAGCAGTTTATCATTTCTCATTGTTACGTTATTCATCATAATTCTCCTTTTTTCATTATTCGTTTATACCACAATATGTGATTGAGTCAACGATTCCACCTTTTAATATCTGATCGATTGTGATTTTTACTTCATGTGGTCTACCGAACATGCGATCACCGTACTGGTTGTTTGTTGTTAAGAATGTGACCTCTTTACAATCTTCTGATATCGATGCAGCAATACCATACACAATCTTTGTGGAAGATTTAACCATATCTGGGATTATAAATTTTATTGCATATGGTTCACCCCATTTAAAGGCACCCATCCTGAATATTGGTGCAGCAACTCCGTCAGTGATTTCATCCGATGGTTTTACATACTTTAAAAGATCATCAGGGACCTTGTATTTGAAACGTTTTGTAGAGTATGCAAATGGTACTTTGAGATCCAATTCCAGAGTCTTTGTATCTTTTAATTTGTTCATGATATCTGTTAAATCACGGATAAATTCAATGACAACCAAAATACCTGAACCCTTAGGATTATCCTCTTTATCATAGAAGGTATATCTCATACATATACCAGTGTCTGCTTTTGTTGGTTCCCATTTTGTGTAATGGACTTCATCAACATGACCATCATCCGTTGCCAATGAATCCATATTTTTCATACATGCCATTTTACCATCTTCAATGGTTGTGCACACATCGATCACATCAATAAAACGTGTATTGATGTCAAGTGCGATACAGATGTATGTTTTTATTTCATTAATATCAGACATAATTAATTTTCCTCCTTACAAAGATCAACACTGATGATTCTACCATCATGAATACGTGGTGCGAGCTGAAATGTTGCCGTTGAGTAATATCTTTTGTTCAGTGTTTGTTCTGTATAGTATAAATGCGATAATGATTTCCGGTTGTGTTTGAATATATGGTAATGATACATCAAACATCTTTTGAGCTTCCGATGGGTTAATTTAAAATCTGATGCGAAACCCGGACACTGAGTGTTTATTTTTGTTGCAACGATGTATGCAACCGTTACCGGATTCAGAAGTGGATGTGACTTCTTTTTCTTTATACGTTTATTCATTTTTCATTTCCTCCAACAAGATCCATATATGGTTCCATGTCGCCATGCATATTCTACAGCACGGTGAAGATTTTGACGTTTTGGAATGAAACCATTCGACAGTAATCTGTTACTCATCATTCTGGCATATTCCCACTCGTGATGACGCAAGAATGAACGTTTGAAACGATTATACCGTTTCTTTTTAATGCGTTTCTTCATTTTCATATTCCTCCATCTGCAGTTCTGTTAGCAATTCCAATTTCATGTTGTTGAAATTCTCAACAGTTTTCATTCCATCATATTCATCCATAAATGCTATATATGGAACCTCCATATGTAATAACGCGATATCATTTAATACATACATCTGCAGATTCAGAGTTGTACCATAAACGGGTCTGATCAACGGTGTATATTCTTTAACATTGACACCTTCATGTTTTAAAGTTTCTTCTGTCTGTTTGAGAAACACCTTTGTTGCAATTGTAATTTCTTTGACATTTTTAACTGTCACTGATGGTCCACGTTTATAGGACACCAGATATTTGTTGATATTGAGTTTCATTTAATCACAACCTTTCTTCAAGATAATCTAATATCATAGCATCTTCATATTTTTCACGTTCGGTAACAATGGTATCCACCATCATACCATAAAACACATCTGGAGTTCCACAATCTTCAAGTTTATATGCATGATTGTTCCAAAAGCTCCGGATCTGTTTCTCGGACCAATAATATTTACGACGAAAATACCGTTGTAACAGTTTGTATCTCCTTTTACCGATTCGATGTCCAAGATCATTTCGAATCTTATCACACAACTCGAACCATGCAAAGGGTAAACCGTATTGTCGATCGTACGATTTTAAGTATACTTCACCATACATACAGTGTTTCTTTTTAATACGTTTATTCATTCAATCACCTCATGTAAAGTTCTTACCATAAAACATACGTCCGTCGTTGATGTATTTTGTTCTCACCTCTTTGGCTTCGGGGATTACAACTGTACGTCTGTGATATGCGAGAGCACGGTGATATGCTCTTGAATCAAAGTAATAATCTCCTTTGATTGAATCGAGCACCATGGATAATCCTTTTGTATAATCATATGTCGTCATTCTCATGCATATGAAGTTTGTATATCTTAATCTCATTTCGAGTTCTTTCTCTTTCTTTCTGAACCATTTATTTTTCATGATTATCCTCCTTGGGTTTAAATTCAACATTGGGCATGTAGTCCCACGGTTTTCCTGAATATATATTTTCCGAGTTCAGTTCAGATTTGTCATACAATACAAAGTATGCGATTTTAAATCCAGATCGTGTTTTAAGATCTCCTAAAACAACCGGATGTATGACGGGTTGTTTTATTTCTTTGAATATTGACAAATATCTATTAGGTACGGTTATATTTGCCAAGTAGGTATGATCCATTTCAACGATGTCATCTATCATCACACATGGACGAGAGAATTTTGTAATGAATCGTTCATACGAATAATAACCACATCTGATGTCATCATATTCACCAATTCGACACAACACCCATCCCGATTT
This sequence comes from uncultured Spirochaetaceae bacterium, assembly GCA_964470795.1. Classification (GTDB taxonomy): domain Bacteria; phylum Spirochaetota; class Spirochaetia; order Sphaerochaetales; family Sphaerochaetaceae; genus Bullifex. The sequence goes on from CAYYEN010000008.1 coordinate 17,155, forward strand.
GAATATTTCTTTCAATGTGTCATCATTGAATATCATATCATTGATTTCACATGGAGTGAATTTCGTGGAGAACATGATTTGACATGATGTTGTCATAAACGGATTTGTGTTTTCTTTATTCATGTATTTTGTGTTCGGCATTGTAATCCTCCAATTTCATTTTCCAATCCAGGTTGTTATTAGGATGCAGAAGTATGTATTTCTGATAAAACCGATTATACTTTGATCTGATTAACATCATACGTTCTTCAGTCATGGGTTCCATAAGATCATCTTTGGCGACATCGATAATCTCGCGTATGAATTCTTGTTCAACAATACCTCTGAATATGCCGTTATGATATACTGATGTTGAACGAACATATTTTTCATCAAATGATATATTGATCAAACCGTTTTTAAATATTTCATCAGTTGGTTTGTTTATACATTCGATGAAGAGTTCCAAGTATCTGAGATTGACTTCGTCCTGGGTCCATTTGATAACATCGTGGTATTCTGGTTCCAAAGCATCTGCGATCAAATCATCCAGATTCTCACATATCTCATATTGATCCAGTTTGGATGGTAATGAGATCTCCAACAATCCAATCTTATGTTCTTTGAACAACATGAAATTGAGATTCATTGTATCAGGTCGCGGTCCAAAACATACCATGACATCGAACTCATCACACTCTAAACTGTTCTTTTCGAGTTGTGGAATTACTCCCCTCTGAATAAATGTTCTTGCCTCTGAAGGAATGTCATCAATTTTGAATTCATCGATTGTGACATTATACGTCCATATGGGACGATGTTTAAATTTCATTTTACATTTTCCTTTCGTAATAAATTTATGTACACCCGGGTTAAACCCGGGTGTGATATTTATCGTTTTAATAAATGGGTGATATCAACACAATCCTTACCACGGATGATTTGATATCGATGCAGTTGATTGTTATAATGAACATTTGTTTTTCTGACACTATAACCGGACCATTCAGAATGGCACATGTTTGGTTCCATGTCCATATAACATGAACGACAATGGTTCTTGTCACAATCCAATATAACAATCCACACATCACGAGTCGGAGATTTCATCCAATACAATGGACGTTCATGGACGACCACCGGTGCATATTTAAATGGTTTGTCAACGGGTTTTTGAACCTCGTCTTCAAACAATTCAATTGCAGGTTGGAACGGCATCTCAGGTGTGATGGGTTCATATTTCAAATCGGTTAACCTCCTCAGGATAATGTTTGATGCAACACCATTGAATCGGTTCTCTATAAATTGTTTCATGTCAGTATCCAAGAATGCATAATAGAATCCACTCTTGGATTTGGCAATCATCATTTTATTCTGTTGGGATATGGCAATTCGATAACGAAATAGATTCGCAATCGGATCACGTTGGTCAAATGATATGACAGTCAATCGACCACGATCCCAATCATCAAACACGTTGTTCAATGGTGATATCACATCAGCATCAAATGTTGAGATTCTGGATTTATTCATTTCATAATATTTATTAATATCCGAATAGAATAATTTAATCAGAATCTCAGATTCACCGTTACGTTCAATATAGATTGATAAACATTGAACACCATTAGATTCAGTTTCAATACCATTGATGATATGGGTTTCCGTTGATATTGAAAACTTATTATCGTTTACTACAATATCACGAATGATGTGGCGATGTACCAATGATAGTAGCAATTTCTCAATTACGAATGATTTGAATTTTGTGATGTCCAATGTTATCAGTCCTTTCGTTTCGTTTAATGTGGCATTCCATTCCGTCCAAAGAATTCATGCCACGCTTTAAGTTCTTCAGGTTCGAATTTCACATTGGTTACATCATACGATATCATTCCAACATAATTTTCGAATAATGTTTCATAGTCTCTACGTTTTAACATATCAACTATGGTTCCAAGTTTTTTGATCGTTTCTTGTTGTTCAGTATCCTGTTCCCATATACATTTGTCATATAACTTCACGAACTTGTCGAGTTGTGATGTCATATACACAATGTCTTTGATATTAATTGGTTTTTTCGCATTTGGATCTTTATATATCTTCATTACCTGTCACCCATGGGAACATTAAATGTATTACTTCGTCTGATGATAAGGGAAATACTTTTGTACAAAAATCTTCCTCATCATCAACAATGTCGATCACTGGTACTTTGTATGGCATTGGTGTACGGAACACCACATCCTCATCCATTATGAGATCAAATTCCAGACTCAGAATTGTTGCCTTACGTAATACACCAATCATGGTTCTCGGATCGGGTAATCTGATGCAATACAGATTTCCTTTCTTCAGTGTCTCGCAGTTCAATGGTGTGTCACCACTTATTTTGATATGCTCATTCATCTTCATTTTCCTCCTCGTCATCAACGATATAGTTTCTCAGAAATTCATACAATGCAATTTGGAATGCAGTGTCGAATTTTTCCGGTCGTTTGTCTCCAAATATCCAACAGTATTCATCAAAGTTTACAGTTGCCTCAAACCGTAAACCTATACCCCAGTTGAATATTGTTAACTCCTTTTCTTTACTGATGTATTCTGTTTCTTTTTCTTTCTTTGGAATA
>CAYYEN010000008.1:19863-22887 GCA_964470795.1 uncultured Spirochaetaceae bacterium
TTCACCGCCTTGATGAATTCATCGGTAAAGTCACTTGTCTTGAATGAATATTTTATATCATCTAAACATATTGCATCTATCCACTCATAGAACTCGGGATGCTTACGTATGTCTATCCATCCGCACCTAGGAGATGTACCATAGTCTCCAAACTTGTAGACTGCTGTTCCCCATATGAACTGGAGTATTCCCCAATCGCTGTCACCACGTTTTACACTACTGGATGCATTATAATTTTCTGGACATGCTATCTGCCAACCATCACGAGTTTCAAGTGTTTTCCAACTTCTGATGACTTCAGCATATCCATTATAATGTATCATTGTCTGAAAGTCAACATACCCTTCACCGATCAAAGCACTCAATTCTTTATTGAGATTATCGATGTATGTTGTAAAGAGTTTATGAACTGTCTGATCGAGTTCTTTATTAGAATTAGAACTCTCTTTGATAAGTTCCAGATCGAATTCATCAAATCTGAATCTGACAGTTTCCGTATCGAGTTTTGTGCGGTCCCAGTCGACTTCATATGGGTCTCCAATGTAGAAATCTACATCAAATTCGAGACCGCCATCCGTGATGGTGACATTATGAAATGCATCATATCCATAATGATCACCACTCGATACCACACATTCTACAGCATCCACATGTGCTATTTTTTCTGCGAGTGTTTTGTCTTCTAATAATATTTGCATTTTATTTTCCTCCTTATCTCAGTGCAAAAAGCATTCCGGATAAAAATCCGAGTATACCTCTTACGAATTCGATGATTTTTGCAATTATCATTTTTTGTTTCCTCCAACATTAATTATTAGCAATACATTTGTATTGCCATTTAAATAATATAAATATGGAATTATGAAAAAATAGATTACCCGGGAATGAACCCGGGTAAACAAAGATGAAAATGAAAAGGTGGTTGGTTGGATGCCGGTATAGAAAACATCCAACCATATAAGTTAAGGAGACAATCGTGAAAAACGATTGAATGAGATGGAATGGTTAAACCAATTCCTGAACCATTGAAGGAGACACTATTCCAGTGTTGGATAAATTTCACTGGATAATGTTTTGAGGAATACACCTCTTTGGGTTCCACGGTCCGAGTCGAACGGACGAATTATGGGGTCAAGGCCCACCGCATTTACCTCTTTGCTACGTGGAATCATCTAACGTTGATTTCAGTAATGTGTTGAAATCTTTCATATAATGTATTATAATCAAAATTTGTAAATACTTTCTGATTTCCATAACGATCTACAAATTGATTTCCAGTAAAGTTATAATGTATCTGATCTGATTTTCTTCTATGTAATGCACTGATTCTACAATGTTCTCTAAACTCATCAGACATACGTTTACCTTTATTATGGGGACCATATTGTTTAATATAATTTTGTAATCTAGATGGATCCGCATGATGTCTTGAATGTTCACTTCTTGAAGTTACTTCAAGATTTTCAAGATAATTATCAGTTTTTATCTCATTACGATGATGAACCACACATCCATCATAAAAGTTTGGGTCGAAGGTTTGTGAAACAAGTTGATGAACACCTTTTACATATTTATTATGGTTTGCATCGAACACACATACTTGTTTATATCCGCATGAATTGAATGGTGTTATTTTATGTCCGTTTGGATGAAATACATTTCCTAACTGATCACACTGGTAACCTGGATATCCAGGAATCGGTTGTGGATATAAATTATAAGTTGTTAAAAATTCATTGAATATATCATATACGTTATCAAACATAAATTCACCTTCTATGTTGCCTTCCCGCTTGGCTAAGCTCTAATATTTAATAGGAACATCTAACATGCAATGCTCGAATATATACTTTAATGTTGTTAAAAATAAAAAATATATTCCGGGATATCAATATAAAAGATAGAAGTATATGGCTCCCGAAGGAGCCATATTGAAAGGATATGTTTTTGCGACCATGAACATCGCAAAGGGGGAGCACATTCTAAGAGATCAAACTTAGAATGTACATATGGTACCAGCGTATTGATTAGATACGCTGGTTGTTAGGAAGATATCTGGTGGTTGTCTGAAGACCACCGAAATGAGAATAGAGAGGCTCGAACTCTCGACCCACGCTTTAAGGATAATTATTATATTTGAATAATATTATATAATCATAATATATTATTATTCAAATAAAGTTGGTTATTGTTGAATGATAATGATTGATTTCTCCATTTTTCAACAACATTATCCAACTTAAAATCAGATGCAAAATGAATACCAGCTTTCTGGTTACTTGCTGATGAATTTCTAAAAATGAATTGAGTTCCTTGTGCTAAATATTGTGGAACAACATAAACATCACCATTATAACAAGTAGCAAACATATCAACTTCATCCGCTGTATATTTAACAACAGATACACCGTATCGATGTGTTCTAGTCGATTTCGTTCTGATCATAAAGCCGTCTGAATCTGGAAGTTTCTTAGCTGTTTTAATTTGGACCTTGAATAAATTGCCTTCAATATCAGTAATCATGTCATATCTAGAAGTTGGTAACACTGGGACTGATACACCGAATCCATGTTTAATGAATGCTTGTTGTACAGCTAATTCTGTTACAACTCCTTTAGCATGTGTTGATAATTCCATATTATTTTTCCTTTTAAGCGTTGCGCTACCGACTGCGCTATATTCTCATATATAATCTTCAGATAAAACATTTCGATGGAAGGACTTTAACCTTCGATCTAAGTAATTCCGGATTCCTATTGCCTTGGACACTTGGCTACATCTCCGTGAATTATCTGAAGATTGAATCCCGATTATCAGATTTGAACTGATACTCCTTTCGGAACTGGTACTTGAAGCCAGCGCGTATGCCAATTTCGCCAAATCGGGATATACTCAATCGAAGATGTTTTATATCAATGACAATCTTAGTAGAATTATCAATAACGTTAAACTATCAATCAATACCAATTGAACATTTCTTCTTCGATCTGAATATACTGAAAGTATATTGGATTTACGATCTTG
>CAYYEN010000009.1:0-21451 GCA_964470795.1 uncultured Spirochaetaceae bacterium
ATTGATATCAGTTTGTCAGAGTATTCATCAAATGTTGCCATTGTATAATCCTGAGAGTCAGTGACATACTTTGCCATCAGCATTGATGTCAGTAAGTCATTATCTGGATCATATAACGCCGTAAAGAAATTGATCTGTTCACATATCAGATTTTGTAAATCGCAACGTTTGCTACGTAATTTGAAAATCTGTAAGTTTGGATCAATCACACCGTTCGGAAATAATGCGGTAAAATTCACAATGATTTGTGAACCAAAATGTCGCATCACGATGTCTTCGGGTTTTGGCTCCCATCTGATAAAACGGGTCTTTTTATACTTTCTACCATGCATACCGGTTGGCAAACCATTGTACGGATATTCTGTACCATGCTTTACATTATATACGTATTCATCCGCTTTGTTTGGGTCAAAAGTATATAACTCCGTTTTGTTAATGATCGGCTCATTTGCCATTCAATCCACCTCTTTCTAAAATTTTATTAAATACCGTTATCCGAAATAGATGTAAACATAACAATCTTATTCGTACCACGCATCTTATCATGAATCTTGGATTTTATGATTTCGGAAACATACATAAAATCATCAACAATTGTTATCAATGTTGGTGCGGTGACATCAACACAACGTTTCAATGTTTCTGGATTCGATGTCGTTAATGTGGAATTAGGTTGTTTGTTTAATATGGGGATTATATCCCCATACACATATTTCAATTCTGGTATATTAAAAGCTTCTGTATATCCTTCGATTATTTTAGAATATTTTTCTGAATAAATATATAGGTTATGCATTTTTTCTTTTGATGCCTGGGTAAACATCTTGTATGCATAAACATTGTTCGGTTTAAATGCCGTGATTGAATCATTATAATCATCAAGGTTACAATCGATATTGAATGTGGTTTTAATCCATTTTGATATATCGAATGTTTCACGATTGACATATGCCGAGAGGATGTCTTCATCGGACATCCTCTGGACTACGTCATTATTGATGTTATTCGATTTCAAATACTTGATAATATTATACCCAACTAATGATACAATGTCGGTGTATTCTATTATCAATCCTTCCTTACCCAGAAATCTGAGATCAACCATCAGAATGGTGTATCTTCATCTGAACTGGAATCGGATGAAATATTGAAATCAGCATCATCAAGTCTCTGGGTCAATGCTTTCTTATAGACCATCTTGAACCAGTTGACGAGTGTGTACATCTGCGCATTGAAGGTTTTGCCGTTGTTTGTGAATCCTTCAAATGTGATTGAACGTGTGTCGTTTGTTTTGGTGTTTGTGATTGTGATCTTGATGTTGTTTCCTTCAGATACAACAGTTGTTGTTGTATTACCGGGAATCTGGAAATTGAGATTCTGGTAATCATTTGCTTCAACAATTCTGATGAACAGATTCATCTTCTCACGATCAAACAATGCCTGAGGAAGTTCCATCGGAGCCTTGTTCTCGTAGATAGGAGCATTTGTTGAAGGATCCTTTCCACACTGCTGTCTGATTACCATCTTGGCAACGATACCATACTGGCTAACCCAGATACCTGCATCAAGACGACCATCTGCGGTTTTGAACTTTCCGAGAGGGAAGTTTGTTCTCTGTTTAGGTTCTCCATTATTAGAGTTACCATTGTTGAAGTTTGGATTGTAATTTCCGTTGTTGCTAGTAAGCATAAAATCACGCCTTTCTTATTATTCGATGTGAAGTATATAATAGTTTCTCCATCATCGTAATTATATAAATATAAAATGTTTATTCTTCAGATTCAGATACAATCGAATCATAAACATAATACATGTTTGTGATATCAGATGAAACGATTTCCAGCATATCAGTATACGCATTATCGTTTTCTGCATTGAGTCGGTCAAACAAACCGTTGTTCATGATGTCCTCTAAAGAATTATATCTGAACAAATCACACAACTCACACAACAAACTTACGGTGTTATCCAATTCATACATTGAATTGAATGTTGTATTTTTGATGTTGAGTTTTGTTAAGACATCATTGACCACAGTCGTCACTCCATCAAGAACTGTTGCAACAAACAAACGTTTCATCTCATCGTACCTGGGCAGATCATCTGGAATCTGGTCACGATATTCGTTGATTGCTCTGCAACAGTCAGACAGTTCATTTTTGATCTGCTGGTAATCGATCTGGAATTCTTCAGGTTCAAAGAATATAACGTTCTTTGACATCTCGATGAGTTCCTGGTTGAAGTCGTACGAAACACCCGTACGACTTTCAATCCAATAATAAATTTCTGTCATCATTGGTAATCATCCTTTCTTATATTGATAACATTTTTGTGCATTTAAATGATCCACGGTTTTCTGGCAGATACACATGGAACACATTCAGAAGTTGTTTAAATGGTGCTAACAATTTGTCTGCATTATATTCTGGGTCAATACCGCATGATATCCAATCTGGTATACGTTTATATGATTCCGGAATACATATACATGCTTCCTTTGGTGAACGTCTTTTACATATCTCCAATAAACGTCGTGTTCGTGGATTGGTTCCATGTTCCAACAATTCGTATGATAACCAAATGATGTATACACGATCGAGTGGTAATATCTGTTCTGTTGACATAATTTCATTCCATATTATCGAACCACGCATCTGTATTGGTAATGTTTTGGAAGCATCATATGCATCCTCCCCTTTGACACTCTGTTTTGTGTACAATGATACATCGTATGGAACACGACTAACAATATCAGAATGAATACGGATATATTCGTTTATGATATTATCAATCTTGAGTTCATCTGATGATATAAGATGCTGGTCACACAGATTAAGAATCATTGGTGACAAAAAGTCTGCGGTATCACGTTTCTTGAATGAAACACCTTTTGCATCAATCTCATGAATGTTTCTTGGATTGCCTTCTTGAACAAACATCGAATTGAGATACATCTTCTTCTGGAATAATATCATCATGAAGAATGAGAATTCGTTCTTGAACAATATCTTGTCACGGTAATATTTATCAACTATACCGACATTCAATGTGAAATAATCGATGTACTTGGGGACAACCGTGTTGGCAAATAAATAAGTACCGAAACCTGCGGCACATATACAACTCATTTTGAAATTACCTGTGTCCGTTTGGAATTCATTTATTAATTTTGGATAATGTAACATCAATGAATCGGTATCAACAACACATACCAAATCACGCATTGCATTATCTGCACGAGCTTCAACATCATTTGGAATGAATGGATATATGCATGAATCACGTACGATCAACGATACACGTTCATACAAATCGTTTACTGCTTCCGGTGGTGTTACACCAAAACCCGCAAGCTGTAATGACTCTGTGTTACAATTATCAAAATCAACGATATGTTGTTTGAGATATGTACCGATGGTGTACATTTCTTCTGTTAAGAATTCACTCAGTAACAATTTCAGATTTGATGCCAACATTAATTTGGATTTCTCGTCTTCTGTTAATGAGCATGCAAACTTGAATAATACTTCATAATCATCATCATTCTTACGACGAATCATACCGAATAAACGTTTGGCAACACGTTCTGGTGTGAAATATTTCGTAACTCGATATGGACGTTCTTCAGTATCATTCAGCACATTAAATATGAAATCCATCATTTCATTGATATCTTTCATTATAATGTATCCATCATCATTTGATACAAACAACTCCAACAAACAAATCAAAGTTGTTGTAAGATTTTTTGCACTTCCAGTTGTTGACGCTGGAAGATATACTGAATATGATGTTGATAACTTGGATCCTGCTTCGCCATATTCCGCATTGCATATAACCTTTTGGTTGTTCTGTCCAGTATTGTAATTGTTGTAATCAATACTGCCTTTTGGGAATGAAAACATGATCTTCTTTAACTTCTTACGTTTTGTCAACCATGTTTCCAATACTTTGATTGTTGGAGCTGTATATTCTTTGTGTTGTTTAAAGAATGTACCGTTACCAGAAATAATTGGTTTTCGGATTGCCAACCAGTTGAATGTATCCAGTACAGTAGTATCAACATATTCATGATATGTGTCATTGTGTAATGTACAAGGTATATCAACCAAACTTTCTTCAATCTTTTTGGTTACTAACTGTCGTACTTGTGTTTCATTAGAATCTGGATACATTCGCATGTAAACATCGACAGTATGTTCAATGTATTCATCTATAACTACATTAGACTCCATTCTTAATTTCCTCCTTGTGATAAATTAAAACAGTACCAGTCTGTTCTTCGAAATAATGATATAAATGTGAAAAAAATAAAATCTATATATAGTTACAAATGTAATGGGTAAACTCGATATTAATAGTCCACCAAAGGGCTAAATCTTAAATCTAACGTTGGGAGTGTTTCTATGGATTACAAAAATGATGTCACTAATAAACCTTCGATCAACGGTGTTGAAGTTGTCGGCGATCTGGATATCACAGATATAGGCATCGTTGAAATGCCTACAGAAATGATTTCCGATATCTTTTTGGAAACCTTTGGTTTCTTACTATAATAATGAAAGTGAGTGTGAATTTAAATGCTTAAGTACGTAAGAGAACAGCTTGCCAAAGAAGGCATCTTTGCAGAGTCTAATACACCAGTAGATGAACTCGACGACAGCATGTTCGTTGAAGCTGCGCACGTTCTGGATGAACTTGGTGATTTATCCGAATCTGGTACTATGGATCATAGTGCTGTCAGAAGTCCTATATCGATTCCATTGGAGGATGATATCGAAATCGACACTGTTGAATTCTGTATGGTTGATTCACGTATGTCTGATATTCCTGGAGATGCTGCTCTTCAGGAAGCATACTACAACGACTTGAGGAATTTCTCAGACTTCTATGCTGAAGCATATGCATCAACATCTCAGTTACCACGTGAAAGTTATGATAACTATCTTAATCGTGTGGCTGAAACACAGGTCAAACTGTACAACGAGTACATGGAAACTATTGTTCAGGAAGGTCTGTTTGGATTTGGTGAAATTAAAGCATCAGATCCATCTGTCGTATGGAAGATACATCTTAACTTCGGCAAACTCCGTGAAAACGGCGGTGAAGAATTCTCTGCAACATTGCCTATTTTGTACCAGGTAAAGAAAGAGAGAATTCTTAAGAAACAGCTTGAAGCTGCAAAGTTCTTCGATTATGCAAAAATCACAGATGCACGTGATGTAATTCTTGATTGTGCAAAATCAAAGAATGTTACAATTCCGAAAGATGGAAATGTATGGGATGTTATAACACCTAATGCAGTATTCATTCCGCGTGAACAATCCAATCTCTACAAGATCGTCATTCGTTTCAAGATCTCATCTTCTGGTGAAGAAGTGTTCTTCGGCATTGCTGCTAATATGAAGAACAACAAATCTGGTGTTTCTGCAAAATCTGCAGACATGGATGTTGTTGACTCCAAGGAAGCTAATTTTGAAATGAAATCTGCATCCAAACCATCAGATGATTTTATCGATCATAAAACATTTACCGAGTCATATGTTGAAAGACACATGCCTACAAGATGGGATAATTACTACCAGGAAGCAATCGATTTCGGTGGTGGTGGAGATCCTCCAGAAATCGCTGGTGCTCAACCTGCGGCACAACCGGCGCAGCCGCCAATGCCTCCTGCACCAGATGCACCACCGGCTCCTACAGATGATGCACAACAGCCAAGTGAAACAAACATCAACATTGATCTTCCTCCTGAGGAAGGACAAGGCGATCAGGGGGGCGAGCCGACCCAGGATAATAATCAGCCTGCAGATCCACCCGCACCTGAGAATCCTAACACCAATGATGTATCTGACCAGATTGCTGATGGTGTTAATGCCGAACTCGATCAGCAGGCAAATGATGCTCCTGTTGATCTGTCTGCAGATGTCAATGAGGAACCCAACTTCGATATGAATGCTGCACCTGAACCTGATATGAGTGACATGACTGGTGCAGGTGATGATTCATCAATGGATGCTTCTGGTATTTCTGATGAACCTGATATGGCTGCAGACAATCCTGATGCTGATACTGATTCTGATATTGACTTTGACAATATGACTCTCAATCAGCTTATCGAACAGGCTCAAGAGAAAGCAAAGGATATGACAATCGATCAGTTGAAATCATTCCTTATGAATAACACAATGCCATCCGGTGAAGAGGTTGGTGCCGGTGCAACCGAAGATGGGGTACAGGAGTCTTTTATTTATACCAAGAGTAATATAAATGAAAACCTTGACATATTACTCAGAAATGCTCTTGGTATACTTAATGATTCTGAGTTAGAGTTATCCCAGTTGATCAAGAAGTTCAAAAAGAATGGTAAGAAGCTGAACAAATGTTTGAGTAAAGCTGTTAAGCTGGATCTGTATAATGAACAGGAGAAGAAACAGCTCAATCTGTTGAATCGTTGTCTTGTTGATTTAATGAGCATGGTTCGTGAGAATTCTTCTACATCAAATACACAAACTGCAAAACGTCTGGTGAAAGCATTCACATCTCAGGCAAAAGCAGTTGGTGAAATAATTGATGCACATAAGAGTGGTAAACCTGTACAGGAAGGTGCAATCACTGCATTGTTCAATATACGTGAGAACCTTGAGCGTAAAGCAAACTATGTTCATATCAATGTAACAATGCCAATCAAAAACAAGGTTGAAGCAGATAAACTAACACTTGCATTCATCAAATCATATTTCAAGAGCAGTAAAGAAGTTATCACAAATACTAACGGCTCTGAATCATATGGTGATGACTATGGTTACGGTTCATCCAGAACACGTTCAACTGAGTATGAAAACGATAACCCCAGAGTCCAGCGTCTTGCTACACTTAAAGCTCTTGGTGTCAAGATTGAAACAAAGGACAGGAAACGTGCAAAGTTTACTGAAACTGAGTTGAAGAATCTTGATAGAACCATACATCTTGCAAATGAACTGTATGATGATATCACATCAGTTCTCAAAGTTGAAAGTGAAATGGAAGCTGAGAAATTGATGAATGTAATTGGTAAAGAAGCTGTAGAATTGGATGCATTATGTCAGACATTCAAAAAGAAAAGGAGTGAATAATAAATGGCAGATATAAAGGATCTGTTGGATGGTATTATCGAAAGAACTAATACTGCATATCCAGCATCTGCAAATAATGTAACATCGGGAAATCTCGGTGCATTACATAAGGTCAACACACCAACCACATTCGACAAGGGTGCATTCAAAGAGAAGCTTGCAATGTATGTACTCAAAGATGTCATTCAGGCAATGATGATGGATGATACATCTGATCTGGACAACACAATCGATACTGCAATTCTCCGTCATATGAAGGATGATTGTGGATGTAGTTGTTACAACTATTTATCAAATGCACGTCATAAACTCAAGAGTGATCTTCTTGGTGATATCATCCAGGAAATCGATGATAAGACTGAAGAGGTTGCCGCTAAGGTATCTATTACAAAAGACCCTTCAGTTGCCGACCAGGTTGACGTTAAGGAGATTCTCAAGAATGTCGATAACTATGACGATTTCACAAAACTCATGAAGGAGAAAACCTCTTCACAGGTTGTTGAACAGATGAAGAATGTCATCCTCAAGAGTAATGATGCTCCTACATTTGATGGTGATAAGATTGATCAGAATATCGGCAATCCCGACAACAAGGCAGTTGAAGAGTCTTCAATCATGAAGATATATTCAACAATCATCTATGAATCATATGTCGATGGTAAGCCAACCATTTCATCTGATATGGGTATGGAAATGGCATTCGTTGAATATTGCATTGACCAACTCGATCATGCATTCTTGGCAACTCCTAAGAGAGCACTTATGGCAAGATACAGATAACAAAAAATATACACCCGGGATTATCCCGGGTGTATTATTTATTATTTATTATCGTACTAATATGATAATGAATGTAGGAACGACATTAACGTGTGTTTATAGCGAATGAACAATTCTCAATGAAATGTGAAGTTTTGTCTTAACATCTTGAGGTTAACCTAACCAAATGCGGATGTTTTCTTCCATGTCTTCTGGGGACATGGTTCCATCATTAAATATAATGATATCCATATGATATGACTCCTTTCAATAGATTTGTCATTCCTACATTCATTATCACATACACACCCGGGGACATCCCCGGGTGCATTATATTTTCACTCTGTGTCATTATACAGTATCACATCATCGGGTGAAGCTGAATACTGTTTGCCATCAGTTGAATACAGTTCATAACGTTCTGTACCAAGTGTGACATGATCGTATCCTGCGAGATCGATAACCACACCATCATTCTTACCATATATGATAATGGCTTTGTTGTAATCATGATATGTTCCTTTATTGGTTTTATTATTCTTTTCTGATGCACAATATATACCTACGATTATTAATGCGAGACATAATATCACCGATATGTTATTCCATATTAAATTAAACATTTTATCATGGTTCTGTTCGTTCTCAATTGTTTTGTTCTTCATAACATCACCTCAATGTTTGCACTGACCGAGTTTATTCAACTCGATCATTTCTTTGGTTGGTTTCTGTTTGAGTTTGTCAACCGATGATTTTGTTGGTTTGTGTTTCTGATCATTTGGTTTAATCTCTTTCATATTAACTACCTCATTAGAAATACATTATATAATCTTTGACATCTTTCATGGCATCATCACGTAATTTAATTGAACATGTGATGATACCACCATACGATGTGAATATGCGTGTGATGTTTTTGATTGATACTGGATCATTTGGATTGTTATGATGTTTTGGTACCAACTGCGCAATGTTGTTGATAACAGATGCTTTGTATTTTTCATGCATGTTACGACGAATACCGATTGATGTAACTTCGCATGTTTTAATTACCCAATCGAATATACCATTATACGTATTAACACTCTCACCGATGTTAAACACAACTTTATTGTCCTTGAACTTAAGGAATATTAAGCATACAACATCCTGATATTTGCGTATTGCATTCAATGCATCAGTTAACTTCTGTGCGGTTAATGTTGATGTATCCGAGTTTAATAACTGAACAGTGTTTTCATCAAGAGATGTTTTCTTGATAACGTTGTCAGTGACAGCTTTACATAATGCAGACATTACAATGTCACAATCTTTCTTCTCGATGTTAATCTCCCATGGGCACACAACCTCATTGAGATGTTCAAGTGCCTCTGGAGTCATTAATGCTTTTGCTTCTTCGATAGTCATAAAATCATATCCTTTCATATAAGATAAGTTGATGGGGATTACCCCATCAACCTAAATCGTTTAATATTGAATCAACGTCAAATGGACGAATCTTACCAGAGTTATCAACTGCAGGAGCAACCAACTTCTCCAATTCTTCTTTGGCAACAGTCATGAATGTTTTAAACATTTCCGGATTGGCCTGGAACTCATCATGTACTTTCTTCCATGTGAACTTTTCCGTGATTGGATTGCCATGATCATCAAGAACATACCAACCAGCACGATTGCCTTTGAGTCTTCCTTTCTGATCCAAGAGTTTTATGAGTGTTCTGATGTTATCGCAACCAACATTCTCACCCTGTTTGTTGATGATGATCTTGAATCCAAGTCCAGTCTTCTCATTGCCACTCTGATTGGTTGATGATTTGATCGGTTCAAACACAATTGTGTTTCCTTCAAATCCATCTGTGTTAATATGATAACGTGAATCCTCTTTGATCTCTGCAGTAAAGTTTGATACTGTTGATGCATTGTACTCAACTGCTTTACCACCGGAAATCTTAGTGGATGCAGAACCATACTGGAACTGTTTCTTCGGAGGTGCAAATGCATTCATTGAAACATTATCACTCTGATGTGAGATTACAATAAGAATGATGTTTGCTTCTTTCAACATCGGAAGAATATCAGTGAGAACACCACGAAGTGTTTTAGCAGCCTGCATTCCATATGTGTTGGAACGTAACTCCTCAACACCATCCATGATTTTCTTGTTGTTTGCATCATATTCTTTTGCAATGATATCTGTAAGAGAATCCGCAAATACAACGGTTGGTGGCATCAGATAAATCGGTTTATTATTTGCATCACGTACACCAGTATCTTTTGTGAGAATATCCTTGTGAGCCATTTTGTTCATGTAGATCTCAGTGATATCATTCTGAAGTGTATCATAACCAATTGCACCACCCTTGAGAACATATCTTGGATTATCTCCTTCAAACCAATCGTCGGGAAGTTTGGTGATCTGTTTGAGACGTGATACAACAAGACGATTCTCAATATCATAATGAACAACATTACCATCATACTTGAATGCGATGTTTGCAATGATGTATTCTGCCAATGTTGATTTGTATGATTGTGTTGGTCCGGTTACAACGTTGAATGAACCTGCCTGAAGACCCAGACATTTACGTTTACCAACAACTTCACCATTCTCTTTGATGAGTATCTCATATCCATATGCATAATCCATTACAACGATTCCTGTTGAATATGAGAAATCAATCAAACGATTCATTGTGAATACTTTGGTTCCTTCCGATGATAGAATGTCCATTAATGATGCATCTTTAAGTTCCGCATTTACGATTTCCTTTTTCTTCTGTGCCATGTTTATACTCCTTTTGGTAAATTTGGATCGATGTCTTTGAACAAATCTTCAAGCATGCAGTTCATCAAACTCTTGTATGGTATTGGATCATCACAATACCTCCACGCACGAGTTAAACAACACGGACACGTTGCCTGAAGTTCAATGTAATCATCACCCTTATCACGTATCCATTTAACAGATACGGTATCTTTTGGTGCAACGAATACACTGATTGAACAATCTGGATTACGACAATCGAATCCAATTGATTCAGTGAAACCTATCGGTCCATCTGTAGTTTTAATCTTCATCTTTATTCCTCCTCTTTTTTATTTATCTCATCGACATATTCATTGATACGTTTTTCGACATCGGTGTTATGTGTTTCTTTTATAAATGTAATCAACTCTGGTATTGGATTAATGATGGTTGTACGTTTATCAATCTGAATAATGTCGTCAGTATTACTTAGTTCTGAATTATTGGTATTATTACTTTCAACTTTGTATGTGATATTTTTGTTATTCTTATTGACACTCATGATTGCGGAATATTCCTCAATATATGATTCATCATAATTTATAATGAAACGATGTGGTGTCTTTATATCTGTTGAAATGATTTCTCGTAATTCTTCCGGATTATTGATTTTGATTGTTTTGAATTCTGTTGCACATGGATTCGGTATTGTATGTGTTTCATATTTATCATTACAAAACAGAAATTGTTTTGGCGTGTCTTCATTGTATTTGGTACGTAACATCGACCCAGCATAGAAAACATTATCACCAAACTCAGTGTATTCATGGAAATGTCCAAACACACAAATGTTTGAATGTTTGGACAATACTTCTGTTTGGAAATTATAATCACCTTGTTTGGTTTGACATGGTGCTTTTGTGAATGATGTCACAAC
Organism: uncultured Spirochaetaceae bacterium; assembly: GCA_964470795.1. GTDB lineage: Bacteria > Spirochaetota > Spirochaetia > Sphaerochaetales > Sphaerochaetaceae > Bullifex. The sequence goes on from CAYYEN010000009.1 coordinate 11,558, forward strand.
ACCATGACCAATTATGATATCATACTTTTTGTTGAACCATTGGGAATATTCCTTGTTGTATTCTTGTGGTAACATTAACACTTTATGTCCAGAGGTTAATGTCATTTCACACGCTTGGTTGGTATAATATACATAAACATTTTCAATCTTACTGAGATTCGGTAAGAATATATCATACTGATCCAGATCATGAGAGAATGTACCATGGATGAAATAACACGGAACATGTGTTTGTGATTTACCACAATAATTACACGTGATTCGTTGTAACCATTCTGCGGCAAGTTTCGATTCTGCGATATCTAAACGATGGTCAAAAACATCTCCAAGAACAAATATTGCATGACACTCTTCTTTTGATTCTTTGATATGTTTTAAGAATACTGATAATGAATTTAAATAATCTAATGGATTGAGTTTACTTGATATATGTACATCTGCGATAAATGCAAACATTGTGTCACCTCTTAATCATCATATGGATCATCGTTCAAATATTCATCAACCAATTGACGATATTCAAATAATGTATATGATTCATTGAAATGTGATGAATCTTCTGATGCGATCTTCTTGTATTTGTTGAATGTTTTTGGATTTGCAATGTCATACAGTTTCAATGGTTTAACACGACCACCGAAATATGCAATGTCGATTTGATTTGTAAATGGTATCCAATAAACAGGATGACGTATTTCTGTTGAATGCAAATGCCCGTGGATGTTGTATAATCCGGTATTCTTGATTGGATAATGTGAGAAAACAATGCGTTTGTATTCGAATGCGTGTAACACATAACGGAAACCCATTTCTCGATATGTGTTATAATGATACAGATCATTGTTTCCTAAACAGATTATACGATTACATTTAACATTCTTGAAGAACTTCTTTACTTCATTGAAATTGGTGCATTCACCATCAACAAGATCCCCAAGAAAGATTAATAAATCATCCTCGGGAATCTTTTCAACTGCGGATTTGATTCTGTCGTAATCAGAACGTTTGTGGCATGTGAGACCACCTTTCTTGTCACGTTTATACAAATGCCAATCGGTCATGACCCAAATGTCATGACCGTTTTTCTCGAAATTGTTTATGTACGCATTCAAAGATTCATCCTTGATTGGTGTTGCTGCTTTCGCAAATGTATTCATGATGTCTTCTTTGTTGCGTTGTTTGTCGATTTTGTCCATCGTATTCATTCCTTTCATCTCAACATATCATACATTTCTTCAACCGTACGTATCGGAATATTGTGTTTCTTTGCAAGCTCCGTTTTACGTGATGTGAATGATTTGTTTGGTACAACCAACACATTTACCTTTGTATTGAAATCACAAACATCCCATCCATTCTGGACCAATGTTGCGGTCAATTCAGAATCACGAGTTCCGGTCATTGCAACAAATCCTTTGGTTGGTAATCCAGTAGAATATGTTTTGAATTTTATATACGGAAATGTTTTGCAAATCAAATCCCATGTCTGGTGAATACCATGAACAATGGATCTCAATTTGGCAGCACCAATATTTGGGAATTTATTTCCATACATAATCAATGCATCAAGCAATGTAGCTTTGTCATTTGATTTGATCATGATTGATATATTCTGTAATGCACTATTCATATCTTTCTGGAATATTGTATCAAATATTGTTTTCCATGTTTTGTCAGAAATGTCATTGATCGGCATCGCACCAAACCATTTATGAAGTTCAACATCTTCAGATGCTTTCCATATTGCGTTGATGATGTTTGCTTCTGACTGATTGCCATATCCAGGAAGATGTGAAATCATTCCCGTATTGATTTCATACAATTCAGGAATTGATTTGATGATATTATTATCATACAAATCATAAATGATTCCATCAGACACACCCATCATTTTCATCTTTTCACAATAACGAACAATACCACCAAGTATTACAGATGGACAGTTTGGATTCAAACAACGAACCTGTTTCAAAACCTTGGTGTTTAATGGTTCACCACAAGATGGGCATTTTGTAGGTATTGGTATTTGTAATGAACCATCATGATGTGTGCCAACGAAATATGGTACGATGTTATACATGATATCAACAGTATCATCATATCTCAGATCCATACTAAACACACGATCGAATGTTGACAATGTCACATGATCAACCGTTACATTATCAAACATCACAGGTTGTAAACGTGCAACTGGAGTAATCTTTCCAGTTTTACCAATCTGCCATCTGATGTCACGAAGTTTGGTCTGTTTTATATCTTTAAGAATCTTAACTGCAACTTCGTTATCATTGTTGATGAAACATTCTTCACCAGGTTCTTCTTCACATACGGATATAACAACACCATCGATTCTATAATCTTCAACAACATCGATTTCAGGATCAAATGCCATTTTGAATGTTGCATTACGATTTAAACAATCTTTGATGAATGTTTCCAAACGTTCATAATTTCCTGCGGTAGTTTGAACACTCACATTCCACAATGATGCTGGAATATATTCTCTACCATCAGATGTTAATCCACGTAATTCAATCAATGAAATCCGTTTACACATTTCAACATCACGTGATGTCATTGCCGCCGCAACATAATCACGTGGACGTTTGTATTGTGAATCTGGATGTGTTCTATTATAATGATCATATGAATCAACGTCCAGAATCGCTTCAAACTTTAAACCGACTGTGGTATATGGCCATGTACGATCATTGTTTTCTCTCCATCTGTCAAGCCAATCAATTCTATCAGCAAACAATTCAGTTACATCAACAGATTCACCATTCTCATAATCTCCACGTGTGAAGAATCTACGAGTATTGAAATCATATGCAACTGAACAACCATCAAACTTTGGTTGTGCAAGAATTCTCTGGTTGGGATTGATCTTTTTGGTACTGATCCACTGCTCATATGTTTTCTGTCCTTCACGCATTGGCGTTCTGATACCATAAACTTTAGGCAATGTTGATACAAGATTATTCACCGCATCGGTTTGTTTGTTTCTTGTGTATGGTCTGGCAGATTCACCACCATGATATTTGAGATACTCTTCCAACAACCGGTCATACTCTTCATCCGTATATCCAGTATCTTCACCACGGTTGTATTTGTCAATGATGGTCTTTAATTCTTCGGGTGTCCACATATATTATCCTCCTCAACGTATCAAATGTTTATTTTCATCGAAATGTGTCTTATAAAATTTCAATGGATCTTCATACATAGTCATGATTTCGAAATATTTTAACCATACGATTGTTTTATGCATCGCTTTCACAGTTTGACCGTTGGATGGGCGATAAACCGTTAACATTATATCCGGTTCTGATGAAACTGGTTCCTTTTCCACTTCATATGTTGTTACGGTATATCCATAATAACAATCGTTATCCATATGGTGTGGTTCCAACGGTAACGGTTCAAACATTATGAGACTATTTGTCTCGTCGTCTTTTATTGTTTCTGAGTATAATTTAACCATAATATCCTCCTTAATAATCGAATGGAACATCATTCTTGTCCCATGGTGATTCCATTCCTGCATTGAGTTGCTCATCAACTGGAAATGTTACATCAAAGATCTCACCGATATTTGTAACAATTCTACCAGATTCGATGTCTTCAAGTATAGCTTCCAGGTTTTTGACATTTGCAAACTGGTATGCGTGAAATGGTGTCTTGAAATGCCTCTCGTTCGAGTTACTGAAAATTTTCATATACATTCTCCTTTTTTGTTTTATTCATTAGGAGTACATGACTGTTCTCCTGAAGGGTACCAATGATATGATGACACATTTACGGAAAATACCCGAGTGTGTTCAATATAAAAATATAAATATAAAAAATAAATATCCCCGGGCATGTGCCCGGGGATATAATATATTATGCAAATCTGGATACAAGTTTCTGTTGGTTATTGTTTTGATTCTGCGATTGGTTTTTATTGGCATCTGTATAACGTGTTTCACTATTATACGGCTGACCACTCTGCTGAGCAGCATCATGTTCATTCGTAAGCTGAATAACATATTCATCAATCTTCAACATTGTGTTGATATCATGATTCATTGCATTGATGATACGCTGGAAACCTTTCATGACACTCTTCATCTGGTCTACTGATTTTTTCCATGTCTCGTAGTTTCTACGATATATGGAATCCGGAACACCTTCAAGATTTTCAATTTCCTTTGCAACTTCACCAGCATACTGTGCAGCAATTGTGATATGATCCAATGTTACCAGCGCAGCATTATAAAAGTTATTTGATAATTTCTCATGGTTTATTACTTCATTACCGTTAGCATCAACATCTTTGGTGTAACGATTTAACTTATCACCATTAGAGAAGCCAAATAATGTATTTATGATATATTCTTCATTGTTGTCCACGATGTTTAAACGTGACTTTGTGAGTAATATACCATTAATAAATTTCTCACCCTGTTCAGCAGAATTCACAGGTAATGGTTTAAGACCATAACTATCTGCGGCTAATGGCGATTGTGCATTAATACGTAAACCACAGTTATGTGCAATGATCATTGTTGTACGATACAACAGATCCGATGTTTTGATCATGTCTTCAAGTGTGAAACGGCCTAAATGATCATTATATGTGTAGAACGAATAACCCTTTTGGAATATTGCACCAATACCATATTTTGAGATGTATGCTTTTATTTTATTACGTTTAGCACGACTTCTGGCAAGATGTTCACGAATCAGTTTACCCAACTTTCTGAGGAATTTGATAAACTTCCAGAATTGTTCGATCATCCATCTGATTGGATTAACACCATACTTTTCGAGTTTCGGAAGTGTGTTCGTATTAAGAACATCTTCCATGTATATATCCATCTCGGTTGCATACTCCTGGACGAGTTTCGAATATACCTCTGTATCCAACATCATCTCAGTAAACATTTCTGATTGTATAAGATATGATTCTGTCTGAGCAACATCTTCTTTGAGATCTTCAAACTCTTCATCATCCATTGGTTTCTCGATGGATATTTTATCCATTGTGGTAATGATTGCGGTATCTTCGTCCATACCACCACCAACAAGCTCCTCATACTCGGCTTTTACCTCTGGATCCTTTGGTTCATACTTTTCACCAGTTATGAGTGATTTTGCATACATGAGCTGTTCAAGATGAAAACGTTCCTCACGACCAATGTCACCATACAAACGTGAGAGATTTGTATCAACCGTATTTGTAGTTGCATCAAAATAATCATTGATTGCATCAGATTCAGATGATATCAATTTATTGAGTATTTCAACATCTTTCTCATTGTACTGGTTATTGGGAACATCGGGACCACCATGATTACCAAAGTCCTGAAGGTCATAGTCATCAGGACCTTCAGTTGGTTTTGGAGCATCCTCAGATTCAGATGTTTCAATCTCAACATCTGCATCGCCATCATCAGTGGTTTCCTCAGTTTCCTTTGTTTCTTCTGTTTCAGTTTCTTCAGCATCTGGATTATCATCATCAGAATCATCTTCAAGATCAGAATGAACATCATCGATGTCTGTGTCCAGTTCATCATCAGGTTCATCTGATTCTTTGAAGATATTCATTTGATATGATTCTGAGAATAACAGATTTGGTTGTTCGAACAATGCTTTGATTTTCTCGAATGCTGGTTGTAATGATATATTGTTGAAGTTGCGTTTGAATCTACCATCAGAGCTGCGTGATATAACCTTACAACCAGTACCGGTACTGGATACCACTGTTTGTATGTCACCAATTCCATCAATCGTACCAGTTATTGTGAACTGATTCTTTCCGTTCATTCCTTTAACAACATTTGACACAGTGAATCTGTCTTTAAGAGCATTAGCAAGTTTGAGACGAAGATTTCCAAATCCAGCATCAAACATTCCTTCCTGGGTGAACTCAGGTTCATCGGATTCTGTGAAGAAATCCAGATTACTATCCAACCATGATGCTCTTCCAGAGAACAAATTGTCATAGTTGTTTGTATTGAATTTAAGTTTATCCATTTATGTGACCTCCTTGATTATTTCTAAAATTATTTACAAATTCATGTATCGGTGAATATGATTCTTTAATTGGTTTAGATCCACCACCGGGTTTCAATGTGTATGCTTCAAATATAGGTTCACCCTTGGAGTAATATTCCATACATTGTTTTATGTTAGAACCATACTTCGGATGTCCATTATATTCCCATACATAGTATTTGATTTCATTAACCTTGTTGACATTATCATTCATCTTCCAGAATCCATCAGCAACCATCTTGAATATTTCTTCTTTTGTTGTAGCTTGATGGCATCCAGCCATTGCATCAAATGACGATTCTGGATATAACAATCCACCATGTCCATCATCAACAATTATAAATGTGTGGCAGTCTCCGTCCAGTAAGTTGGTTGACATGTAATACTTCTTACATTTAATACCATATGCATCCAAGTATCCTTCTTCGAATTCTACGAAATCAAAACAGATACCTCCACCATTCTTTTCGAATTCTTCTGGAGATTGGAGTTTCCATTTGGTATCATAATCCTTTGATGATCCTTTAACGATTTTACCATTTTCAGGAATACCGTATTTGTATCGTTCAAGATCGGCAACCATATCCTTGCAGACTTCAAGTGGTGAATAATCATATGGAACATCTTTAAGAACCTTGGGTTTGACCAGCCAATGCCATTTGAAATCATAAACATTACGTTTCTTTGCTTCTCCAAGTGTTGTTGGTACCGCTTTTTTACGACTCTTATCTGTTACGGAATCGATACGAATGATTCCATATTGTTTCAAACGTACAGGTTCTTCGATCCAAATCTCTTTTGTAATATTGGCATCATACACTTTCTTTTCATCGACGAGTTGTTTGTTGGTTCTGTATTTGTATTCTTTAAGAGGTTTCTCAGGAATATATACATACCAATCACGGAGTTTGTTTGCAGTCTTCCAACGACCGATGTTTACAATGATTGCATTGAGACAACCTTCGATTGATGGTGAGAAACATACACGTGGAGTTTCAACATCTTCGAATTCAGTCTTTGATGGATCATATTTATCCAAGTATTCAGGAACACGTGGTTTGAAAACCTGACCATCGAGATGACCCTCTGGTGATATATGATACACGAGATTCTTTTCGAATGGTGATGTCTTGTTTTTGATGTTCTGGATTACTCCTTCTTGGAACATTTTAGTTCCGTATTTTGCAATGATTTGTTTATGTAACTTATATGCTGGTGGGTTAAGTTGGGTAGTATCGATATCCAATTCCTTAATTACTTTCATGAATGCTTTTATGATATTCATACATCTATGCTTCAGACCATCAATGTTAAAATTCCAGTTGAACATAGTGGGTCGGAAATCACGTTTCATAAATGATTTAAATTCATCAACTGGTGCTTTTATATATGAACAATCATATTTACTAGCGAATTCATCGACATTCTTGAAGAACTCATCATGCCATGTACCTTTACGAGCAACGTCGTAATCATCATTGATTTTATTACACAACTTGGTATCAATCTCATCATCTAAAACAACATGACATATATCCCAATACAAATGACTCTCAGTCATAATTCTGAATTCGTGTGTCCTCTCCACATTTGGATTACTGGATTTATTGGATTTACGAGCGGGATCAATAAGTTCACTCCATTTAGTTGATGATAATCTATCACCATGAATATGGTCGTATATATCATAATCCTCATGATCTAAATTGTAATAATATCCATCACCAGGATTGTACACGAAATCATTTCCACCACCATCGGTTGCAAAATCAATTGCGTTGTACATTGGATCATCATCTTTTAAATTATAACTTTTACCAGCGATTTCCAAATATTCTGGTGCAGAAAATTCTTCAACAACATAACCATCAATTCCGTACTCTTCATCGAGATCAGAAATATCACCATTCTTCAAGAATTCCTGAAGATCTTTTGGAAGCTTTTTAAATAACTTCAATGAATCCTCAGTATTCCATGACTCTTGGATGGGATGGTTTTTGAGTTCTCGTTTGAGTTCTGAAGTAAAACGTTCAGTTGAAGATTTTCTGAGTTCCTTTTCAGCTTCTTCTTTGGTGATCATTCCTTCCTTCAACATGTAGGGAATATCCTTCTTGGGATCCCATAATAATGGAGCAGAGTTGTTCCATTTATCAAAGAGATTACGATTGAACTTTTTACCACTCAGCTGTACAATATATGAGTTATCATAATTGATATCTGATACATAATTATGTGATTTTGTGAGTGGTTCTATCTTACCCTGTTGCGGATCGATTATAAAGTTCTTACCACCAATTCGCATGATGATGAATTCATGACCACCTTTAGAATCTTTCCAGTTGACATGAACATAGAATCTACAACCATCACCAGCTCCAGTAATCTCACTTGCCAGATCAGTGTAGTTTTTGAGTTTGATTTGACGAGAACCAAATACAATCTGATTTCCAGGAATATCCAATACATCGTCACGAGGTGAATATACTGGTCTGGGTAATACATCAAGTCCACGCATTCTTGCTTCGAAACACCATGTACACAGCAAACAATTCTGGTTTCCAATTAGATCGATCTGATCCTTCTTATATTTATCATGAATCAGTTTGATTGCGTTCTTGACGAATTGATACAAGCTTCCTTGTCCGGGTCCGAGTTTATCAAATCCAGGTTTACCGGATATATGAAAAGTGATTTCACATTCAGTCACATCATCAAATTCCACATTACCATTATCATTCACAATCAACCATTCTTTGGAAGCATCCATCCATGGATAACGATAATAGTTGTCATTCCAATTATGTGTAAGAATCTGATGAACATAACCAGTTTGTTTAATCTCATATGGTTCGAGATCTGGATATCCTTCAACATATACATGGACATCTTTCAAACATCTACCAGATTCATTCTTATTGAATTTCAACCATTCTTCATACTGCATGTTGTATGAACCTCTAGGAATTCTATTTTGCAACTCCATATCATTCCATATGAATATAGATGCAATTGATTTGTATGGAGTTACAAACAATGGACGATCCAATTTAATTTCCGGCATATAGTTTTTCGGTGATCCAAAGTATACGTATTTGGAATCCGGAGGTGACACTTTCATCAACTTTCCAGGTTTAGCATCCTCGGTAATAGACAACGTGATTTCACGCATTTCATCCATTGTATATGCATGATCAATTGGAATTTCCTCGCCTGTGATAGCGTCATATGCTTCAGTGTAACAATCGTCAGGATCATTATCAACAGATTCATCAAACTCCGATGTACCAGATGTATCATCCTCGGGACCAACAGATTCTTTCACAGGTTTGGATTTTCCGCCAGGTTTATCATCGATTACAGATTGGATACGTGAATCTGGAACATTGTATTCTTTTGCTTTTGTAATTATCTTACGACGTAATTCAGCAACAACTTTTGCATCATATTTACGTTTCGCAAATGGATACATACGTGCGGCAGAAATAACATGTTGTGCATCCGGCATCGGATATGCTTTCTCTGTGATATTACCATCTTTATCTTTGATGATAATACCCCAGTCATCTTCTTTGATTTTTTCTCTATCTTCAGCATCAAGCTTTTCTTCGAGAAAGAATTGTTCAAATGATTTCAATCTAACCACTCCTTTTTTTACTTCTTGATATATTGAATTGATTATTACACATGTGATGTGTAGATGATATCATATTTAAAATATAAATACGGAGATTACAGATTTGTCCCCCGGGTTACCCGGGGGATTATCCGTGTTCTTATTTTATTGCAACATGCATGCGGTGTTTGGTTTTATCATCAAGCATCTGTTGATTAATCATATCGAGAAATTCA
>CAYYEN010000010.1:0-20405 GCA_964470795.1 uncultured Spirochaetaceae bacterium
CCGGGCTTTCTGGGGAGATTCACGATAAAGGAATCTTAATTTTGGAAGGCTTTTTGAGGATGCAGTATGCACGAACCTTCCCGCTCTCTATATATGCAGGAATCTGCTTTGAGCAAAACTATGCAGAAATTGATGGAGATAGCGCTTCTTCAGCAGAACTCTATGCTCTCTTATCTGCAGTAGGCGAAATACCAATTAGACAAGATATTGGAGTAACAGGCTCTGTAAACCAGATGGGAGTAATCCAACCTGTTGGTGGTATCAATGAAAAGATTTTAGGCTTTTATAAAGCATGTAAGTTAAATGGACTGACTGGAGAACAAGGTGTTATTATTCCTTATCAGAATATTAGGTCCCTTATTCTTGACTATGAAGTAGAAGACGCTATTAAAAAAGGTGACTTCCACATTTGGGCAGTTCAAACTATCAATGAAGGCTTAGAACTCTTAACCGGCTTAAAGCAAGGAGAGCGAGACAGAAAAGGACTCTTCACACAAGGCAGTTTTAACCGCCTTATTGAAGATAAACTGAAGCGCCTCTTCGAAGCTGTTTCTTGTAAGAATTAATAACCCTTAACTAAACTTGGCTTATCATGCTCTTACACTTGCATTTGGAATTTGTAGCTGTTTTTTAATCTTCTTAAGGCGATGAAAATAGAAGAAAGGAAGGATAAAACCAGCTGCTGCCCAAGCAAATGGAGAAGCAAAACAAATACCGTAATAACCAAAAAAATAAGGAAGCGTAAAAGCTGCTATTATTCTGAAGACTAGCTCTAAAATAGAGCTAATCATTGGAATAGAAGCAGAGCCTAAACCTTGGCATCCGGTTCTAAATAAGAAAATAAATCCAAGAGGAATAAAAAAGAAAGAAACTATCTTTGCATATAAAAGACTTTGGTCGACAACAATTTGTGAGGCGTTTTCGGCTAAGAAGAGTTTTACAATATATGGAGAGAAAAAGTACACAATAAAGAAGGAGATTAAAGCGCCAATAATTACAATATATAGCCCGCTTCTAAAGCCTTTTCTAATTCTTTCATAGTCTCCACTACCATAGTTTTGTCCAGCATAAGTACTAATAGCCATTCCAAGGGCTGGGAAAAATTGTGTTACAATACCTTCAATCTTACCACCGATAGAATAAGCCGCAATGCTATCAGAACCAAAGCTGTTTATTGCTATTTGTACAATTATTACCCCTATTGCGCAAACTGAAAACTGTAAAGCTCCTGGAATTCCTAGTTTAAGAAGTTTTGTACAAAGGTGAGTATTGATTTTAAAATCACCCTTTTCAAATCTAAACTTGTCAAATTTCCTATTAATATAGAAGTAGGAAATAAAAGCACTTATTCCTTGAGAAAAGACAGTTGCAATGCCAACCCCTAAACAACCTAAATTGAAGACTAAAACAAACAATAAATCTAACACTACATTTAACACAGAAGAGATAATTATGAAAATTAAGGGTGATTTGCTATCTCCAACAGCTCGCAATATTGCAGCAAACAAGTTGTAAAATACTACTAAAATAAGGCCTACATAGATAGTAAGGATATAGGTATTTGCATCCTCTAATATATCTAGCGGAGTATTGATCATCAATAATAAATTTTTTGAAAAAATGGTAAAGATTACCGATATAATTACCCCCATTAGGATGGATAAAAGTATACTCATGCTATAAAGCTGACGCATTTGTTTGTAGTCTTTAGCTCCGTAGGCTTGACTAATTAAAACACCAAAGCCACTAGTTAAACCCATTGCAAAGCCAACTACCATAAAAGAAAAACCGGAGGTGCAACCCAGGGCTGCAAGTGCACCGACTCCTACAAACTTTCCTACTATTATGGTATCAACCATTGAATAAAATTGTTGAAATAGATTACCAAAAAAAAGAGGTAGAGAGAATAAAGTTAAAAGCTTAAGGGACGAGCCCTTGGTCATGTCATGTTCCATTTGTTTTGATAGTATCCAAATAACTAAAAATGTCAATAAATCTGCTATACAATAATAATTAGTTTAAGCAATTGCCCAAGAATGCATTAAGATGCCGGAGGCAACAGATACGTTTATAGAGCCTTTAGCTCCAAACTGTTCAATGCTTACACGTCCTAACTGGTTATCACAAAGAGCCAAGAGCTCAGGAGAAACACCTGTTTCTTCAGAGCCTATTACTACCATACCGACTTTTGGGAAATTAAAAGTTGAGAGATTAACGCCACCTAGCTCTAAAGCAAACAGTTTACAAGGAGGAGCAAACTCTTCTAGCTTTACAACAGAGTAGGAGACTGTCTCTATTGCACCTCTTGCAGTTCTAAGAGCACGAGGAGAAGTTAAAGAAGCGGAGCCCTCTCTAATATAAATATGCTTTATCCCAAAGCTTTCAGCACTTCGAAAGATTGCCCCTAGATTATAAGGAGAGCGAATTCTGTCTAAAAAAAGATAATGAGAAAAGAGTGTGCGTTGAGAAGCATCAAGAATTCCTTCTTCATTAACAAAGTCCCAGTCAGCAACCTCTTCTCCTAAAATTTCCAGACATTTATAATAAACATCTTCTCCAGCAAGTAGCTCTCCTTTAAGAAAACTATCCATTTTAGAGGATAAGTAAGCGTTATCAAGGGAGGAGAGCAACTTTGAAGTGGTTAAAACAGCATTCAGCCCTTCTATATATTCCTTCTCAAACGCTTCTTGCCCTTTTGCAATTTTAAAGCAGAGCTCACCAACCTTTCTAACTTGAAGCCGAGGTTTAAGCGTCAGTATCTTCTTGATTGTTATCATCACACGCCCCTGGTATAATTATGATTGCAAACTCCCCTTTTATCGAAAGACGCGCTGAATAATCGTCATATATTTCTTTAGCCGTGCCTGAAGTTATCTCTTCAAAAGCTTTTGTAAGCTCTCTACCACAAACAATCTTACAGGAAGATGAAAGCTCTGCAATTTCTTTTAAGATTTTTACAACTCTAAAAGGAGACTCATAGATAATAAAAGCCTCGCCTCTTTCAAAAAGCTCAACTAATCGTTTCTTACGTCTTCCTGGCTTTGGCGATAAAAACCCTTCAAAAGTAAATGCTTTACTTCCAATGTTACCTGCAACCGATAATAGCGTAATACCAGCACTAGCCCCTGGTAGAGGCACTATCTCATGAGTGCTGGCACTCCTTACATATTCTACTAATCGAGAGCCTGGATCTGAAATTCCTGGAGTACCTGCATCAGAGCAGAACGCAATATTCTTTCCGCTATCGAGTAACTCTACAATACCCTTAGCACTTTCTATTTCATTGTGTTGATGGCAACTAATAGTTCGTTTCTTAATATTATACTTTGATAAAAGAATTTGAGTGTGACGGGTATCTTCACAAGCAATAACATCTACACTTTCTAAAACCTTTAAAGCTCTTAAGGTTATATCTTCCATATTGCCAATCGGAGTGGCTACTAAATAAAGGGTACTCATAGAGAAAGGATAACAATCGTTGGAAACCTATTCAAGCGGTATTTTTTACCATTTTGTGGTTTAAACCACCAAATCAATATCTAAAATATGGCTTTTTAGTAGATATAACCAAGTTGGCATGGTAATTGCAATATAACTGGCATAGGAGATACAAATATGAACGTTTTCAAAAGATTATCCGATATCATTTCTTCTAATGTAAATTCAGCATTAGACAAGATGGAAGATCCAGAAAAAATGATTGACCTTTCAATAACCGAGCTTGAGGATGCTATTTCTGAAATGAATGCAACTTTAGCTGAACGCAGAGTTCAACTTAGTTCTTTAGAAAAGCTTATCAAGAGCAAGCAGGAAAGTATCACACGTTGGTCAGAAAGAGCTGTCTTAGCAGCTAAGAACAACCAAGACGACATGGCTAGAGAAGCAATTGCAGAGAAGCAAAAACTTGCTAGTAAACTCAAAGCTGATGAAGAATCTTATTCTAATATCAATTCTTTATTAGCAACTTTAGCTGACAGTAAAGCAGAAGCAAGCGCAAAGCTTACTGACATGAAAGCTAAAAGTCTTGAGTTAAAGACTCGTGCAAAAGTTGCTAAAAGCAAGCTCAACACCAATGAGAAGATCAGCAGGACAGAAGATGCCGCTTGGGCAAGACGTATGGAAGAGATGAAGAGTAAAATCGAGAAATGGGAAGCTATGGCAGATCTAACCAAGTCCCCCATTGATAACAAACCAAGCTTCGATGAATTAGAAAAGAACGAAGCTGTAGAAAAAGAACTTGCTGCAATCAAAGCAAGTAATAAAGCTGAGAAGGGAACAAAATAATGTATTACACATCCTACACGAAAGAACAATATAGAAGTAAATTGATGAGAGTACCTCATGGCGTAATCTTCGGTATTTGCGAAGGACTCGCTCGCCGCTTAGATATTCCTGTTTCAATTGTTAGAATAATCACAATTATTCTCTTTGTCTCAACAGGCTTCTTTCCTACTGGTCTAGTCTATTGTCTTTTAGCTTTGCTACTTCCTGTAGGACCTTCAATTTAATTTTATTATTTATTTACGTTTATACCAGCTCTCTGTATAGGGGGCTGTATTTTTTTACTTTAAAAAAAAGAACTTTTATTATAAAATGTAGAAAAGCGAAACAAAAACACATTCCGGTATGGTAGTCCGGAAAGCAATTATTGCTAAGTAACCCTCGATTATTAATCGTTGTCCTATTTTGCTTCTGGGTAGGGGATTTTGTACCCAGAAGGAGCAAAAAATGGAAGATTATACTATTGTTACAATTTACTTTAACGGTCAATTTTGGGTCGCTTGTATTCAAAAAAGTTTAAATGGAAAATTATTAGAAGGTTATTATACCTTTGGCACAGAGCCCACGAACCCACAACTGCTTTATTTCACCTCACAACTTCTTCCTTTTATAAAACTTTTAAAGGTTGAAAGATTAACCACTATTCGTCTCTCTGTAAAAGAAAAGGTTACTCACATTAGCTCTAAAGACAGCTATAAGGAAGCCCTTTCTCTTGAACTAGAAAAACGAAAACAAGAAAAGAGGGAAATTAAGAAGCTCGATAAAGAAGAAAAATATAAGCAAAAGAGACTTGCTAAGAAGGTGAATAAACGTCATTGATAATTATTTTATCAAGTCCTATAATTTTGCTATGATAGAAATAAGAAAAGTAAGAAGTTCAGATGCACCACAAATTGCCACCTATTTAACAAAAATTGGAGGCGAGACTGATAACCTCTCCTTTGGAAGTGAAGGCTTAATGATGAGTACAGAGAGTTTTCGTACCTTCATTGGCAATGCCGATTGCTATTATGTTGCCACCGACGACGGCCTCATTATAGGCTCTGCTCAACTAAGCCCTGGACGCCGAAGATTTTCCCACAAAGCAGAACTTGCAATTACAGTTGTAAAAGAATACTGGGGAAAAGGCGTTGCAACTCAGCTCTTTAAAGCACTACTAGCTTGGGCTAAAGCTAATGATATTAAGAAAATCGATTTAGAAGTAAGAGCAGATAATTTACGCGCCATTAGTTTTTATAAAAAGATGGGCTTTGTCTATGAAGGCAAAGATTTAAGAATGTTTATGATAGATAATAAGTTTTACGATGGCGAATACTGGGGTCTACTACTCGATTAGTGAATCCGATCTTTATATTTGCGATACAAGCCTCTAAATTGATCATAAGTTAGACCAAGATTTGCCGCGGCTGCTCTTTGGTTTCCCTGAGCTTCTGTTAAAGAGCGTGAAATATATACCACATCTAACTGTTCTTGTGCCTCTTGGTAAAAAGACAAAGGTAAAGATTCAAGATTCTTCCAAGGATGTTCTTTTTTCTCTTCCATAACTTCTTCTTCTTTTACAGCCACTGAATTAGCAGGCGCTCTAGCGAGAGCAACTTCATCCTTATAAGGATTGTCAAAAGGATTGAATTGAACGACAGAGATGATATCACTATCAGAGCGATACACAGCTCTTTCAATTACATTCTTCAGCTCACGTACATTACCTGGCCACGGATAAGAGAGTAACTCTTCTTCTAGCTCAGGAGTAAATTGAGGTAGATTTTCTTTGCCACATTCTAAGGCCATCTTAGAGGCAAAATAATTGGCAAGTAACAAAATATCTTCGCCTCTTTTTCTCAAAGGAGGAAGAAACAAAACCTCAAAAGAGAGACGGTCTAACAAGTCCTCTTTAAATTTGCCTTCTTTACATAACGCTTCAAGATCGACATTAGTGGCACCAATTATTCTAACGTTAGTCTCATGGGTTACAGAAGAGCCTACTCTTTCATAAGTGCCATATTCAACAACTCTTAAAAGTTTTTCTTGTACTTCTAAAGGAAGAAGACCTATTTCATCTAAGAAGAGAGTTCCACCTTCAGCTTCTTCAAACCGACCCTTTCTTAGTTTATTAGCACCTGTGAAAGCGCCTTGCTCATAACCAAAGAGTTCAGTTTCAATTAAGGACTGCGGTAAAGCTGCACAGTTGACGGCAACAAGGCTTTCTTGCCAACGAGAAGAGAGGTAGTGTAAACGACGAACCGCAAGCTCTTTACCAGCTCCACGCTCTCCAATAATTAATACAGGTCGATCAATTTTAGCCACTTTAGATAAGCTTTCTTGAAAGGAAATATAAACTTCACTTTCTCCTATACTACCTTGTTGTGCATTTCTGTTAGCTTCCATATGGCAAATAATACCACGTTTGGGATTTTTTACCAATAGAAAAATAACTAGCTTAAACGACAATAAAAGGCTATTTATTTATATTTAAACAAGTTATAGATTTTAAAATATTTTGGCACACATTTTGCATTGTATTGATATAACGTAAATAAAGTAAGGAGAAAAACTATGGGAGTTTTTTCAAGATTTAAAGATATTGTTAATTCCAACATTAATACCATTCTAGATAAAGCAGAAGATCCAGAAAAGATGTTGAAACTTATGATGCAGGAGATGGAAGATACTTTAATTGAATTAAAATCTTCTTGCGCTGCAGCAATGGCTCAATCAGTAAGATTGAAATCAAAGTATAAAGATAATGAAGCTTTAGTAAATCGTTGGCAACAAAGAGCTGAACTTGCAGTTCAAAAGGGTTGTGATAACCTCGCAAGAGAAGCCCTGATTGAAAAGAAGAATGCAGTTGCTAATTGTGCTCGTCAGAAAAACGAAGTCGACAACTTAGATGAAATCATCAACCAGAACAAAGCTGAAATTCACCAGTTAGAAGACAAGTTAGATCAATCTAGAAGCAAGTTAAAACTTTTACAACAGAAAGCTAGACAAGCTGAAGAAGAGAAAAAGATGCAATCTAGCATGCATTACAATGCTGAATTTAAATTTGATAACCTTGAGCAAAAAATAGATCGCATGACTGCTGAAAACGAACTCAATCGTAAGAAAGACACTTTAGATGACAAGTTTAAGCAAATGGAAGTTAATGACGAAATTGAAAATGAACTCAATGAGTTAAAGAAGAGAGAAGGAATTAACAAATGACCGCAGTTTGGATTGTCGCAATAGTTTTTATGGGAGTTATAGGCATTGCAGCAGTTGATGGTTATTTTTCCTTAGAGAAAAGAAAGATAGATGCTGCTCTAAGACAACAAGAGATTAATGATGGCGTTGCCCCAGGTACCTATGCAAGACCTTACAAAAACAAGAAAGCTTATAGAAAAGCTCAAAAGGATTTCGAAGAGATGAGAAAGCAACCTAACTTTAACGCTCAACAAAACAACGTAAAGAGTGAAGATGAAATTAGAGCTGAATTGATTAACGGAATACAGAATTTACAACAGAGAATTGATAACATCGATACCATTATGGCAAGTAGACAGAAAGAAGAGGAGAGTAAGAAAAATGAGAACTAAAAAATGGACAAGAAGCCCTCAGGGCAAAGTATTTGGAGTTGCTGCAGGTCTTGCAGAATGGAGAGATTTACCAGTTAGAACTGTTCAACTTATAGTTTTCTTAACTATTCTTTTCACTGGTTTCTTCCCAGGGGCTGCCATTTACCTATTAGTCGCTTTATGCTTACCTTCTCAAACACCAGAAGATATCATTGATGAAAGATCCTCTTATTCCTCAAGAACCTATCAAAGACACTATTCTTCAACTAACAACAACTACCAAGATGCTCAGTATGAAGAGTCTAGCAAATCCACTGATGACTTAAAGGAAGAATACGAAAACCTTAAAAAGAAAGTCGAGAAAATGGAAGGTCAGATGTTCGATAAAGAAAAAGATTGGGATCAACGATTCAATGGAGACCAAAAATGATTAGCAATAACAAAGCGGTAATCGTAATTGTCTTAATTATCGTTTTAGTTGCTGGGTTCTTTGTAAAAACCAATTGGTTTAACTTAGGTTTTAGTAAAGGCGATAGTGTTAAATTAACAAATAACACTATCGAAGTTACTACCACTTCAAAGAGCATCAACATCTATCAAATTGAAGGAAACACTCCTTTAGTTGAACGAAAAGTTAATAATAAAGTTATTCAAAGCTATAGTGCAGGAGACTCAGATCGCTTCTCCTCCACCAAAGAAAGAAATGAAATTTTGTATGTGGGCGTTCCCAACAATTTTAACTTTGTTGAGATTTCTTCTGTCAGTGGAAGTATTAGCGGCGCCTTAAAGGCAAGAGATATTGAGCTTTCAACAGTTTCGGGAAGCATACGAATTGAAAATCTAGAAGGAGAGGACATTGAATTGGATACAGTCTCTGGTTCAATTGATGTCAATTCACTCACTGCTTCTAATTTCGATTGCCAAGGAGTTTCTGGTTCTATAGATGTTGATAACTACAATTGTCCAGAAGGTTCCTTTAATTCAGTCTCCGGTAGCATCCTTATAAAGAGTTCACTACCATCCTTCGATTACTCGTTTACTTCGGTTTCAAGTACCAAGGAATTAGAGATCTTACAAGATGAGAACAGTAGTAACAACTTAGATATAAACTCAGTTTCAGGTTCAATAAGAGTTAAAAAGCTTTAAAAATTAGCACTTTCGAGTGCTATTTTTTTTCTCTAAAACAGTTTTTTACCCCCCTTGAGCGACCTTTAAGTTTTCTTTATACTCAAAAATATGAAAAAATATAAAAGAAGACATAGAACAGGGTCCAAACTTGTTTTGGGGTTCTTCTTAATTATTGTAGTAGGAGCGATATTATTACAATTGCCCTTCTGCTTAAAAGACGATGTACGACTTAATTTTCTCGATGCCCTATTCATATCGACTTCAGCCGTATGTGTTACAGGACTTACACCACTTACTATTGCAGATACCTTTGCAATTCCAGGAAGAGTTGTTATTTGTTTTTTAATGCAACTTGGTGGTATTGGTTTTGCAATCGTAGCTGCTGGCTTTATTTTTCTCTTTGGAAAATTTCTTGCAGGTAAAAGCCAATTGTTAATAAAAGATTCCTTAGGTTTAGAAACTAATAAAGAGATTATTACAATTGCAAAACGTGCAATAATAATTTCCTTAATAATAGAAGTAGTGGGTGCTATCTGGCTTTTTACCGTCTTTGATAACGATTACTCCACAACAGAAGCAATTGGTATGTCTATATTCCATTCAATTAGTGCTTACAACAACGCAGGACTCGATATCATTGGCAATTCTCTTGAGTCTTACAGAACAAATATCTCAATTAACTTAGCAATTACCACCTTGATAATCCTTGGAGGTATGGGATTCTTAGTCTATTCCGATTTATTAAATCGCAGACATCACCGACACCTATTAATGCATACTAAAATTGTATTAAGCGCTACCATATTTTTAATTGTAATAGGTACCCTACTGCATTACTTTGGAAGCCATATGACGCTTTTAGAAAGTTACTTTTTATCAGTAAGTGCCAGAACTGCTGGTTTTGATACTGTTCCTTGTTCAGATCTTACCCCCTTCTCCCGCTTTGTAACCAACATCTTGATGTTCATTGGTGCCAGCCCAGGATCTACTGGTGGTGGTATTAAAACTACAACTTTTTTCACTATTATTTTAACAATAGTTTCGCTACCTCGAGGAAGAGATCCTCACGCTTTTAAACGACAGATAAACAAAGATTCTATCGTTAAAGCATTTATCATCTTAAGTACAGCGTTAGCTCTACTTATTATAGCAATGGGTATTTTGATAGTTCTAGAACCAGATATCGCACCTAATTTTCTTATTTTTGAAGCAATTAGTGCTTTTGCAACAGTAGGACTATCCTGTAATGTAACAGGCTCTTTATCCCTTGCTAGCAAAATTGTTATTATGTTATTAATGTTTATAGGAAGACTTGGACCTTTGACAATAACAAGTCTTTTCCAATATAAAAAAGAACGTCTTCAATTCATGGAAGAACGAATTGTTACAGGTTAAAAGAGGCAATTTATGGCAAAAAAGGGAGCAGATCCTAATTTATTTGGAGTTATAGGACTCGGCAGATTTGGTTCTGCAGTAGCACAACAATTAGTAAGCGAAGGTAAGACCGTTATCGCACTCGATAAAGATGCTAACCAATTAGAGCCTCTTAAGAATATTGTAGACCAACTCTATCCAATTCCCCAAATCAACAAAGCGGCTTTTGAGGAAGCTGGTATTGATGAATGTGGAACTGTAATTGTTGGAATTGGTAAAGATATTGAAAACAATTTACTTGCAGCTCTTGCAGCTATCGAACTTGGAGTAAAGCGTGTAATTGCTAAAGCTAGCAGTGATGACCATGCTCGTCTTTTAAAGCTTATCGGTGCGGAAGTAATCTTCCCCGAAGTCGATATGGGCATACGCCTTGCAAAGAGCTTAAGAAATCGTACAACTATCGACTTTCTTTCCCTTTGTGAAGACTTCTCAATTATTGAAGTTGAAGTCTCTTCCGCCTTTGCGGGTCACACCGTTATCGAAATTGATGTCAGAAAGAAATATCATTGTAACATCATTGCTATCATCAGAAAGGAAAAAGTTATTAGTAATATCATACCTAACACTTTAATTGAAGATGGGGATGTATTAGTTATTTCGGGAACAGATGAAGACTTATCTGACTTCCAAAAAGCTAACAACCATTAATGTTGCAGTAATTATATAATTTGTTGCATTTTAAATTATTTATAGAAAACGTGTTGCATTTGGCAACACTTTTTGTTACAGTTTCATCAATTTAAGCTTTTTCGAGGTCACTAATGGAAACAACCTACCTAATACTTGCTGATGGAACCCGTTTTAAAGGCCAAGGCTTTGGCTATCCTTCACCCATTATTTCGCAAACTACCAGCATTACTGCTGGAGAACTGGTATTTAATACAAGTATGACTGGATACAGTGAAATTCTCACAGATCCTTCCTACAATGGACAAATGGTTTTATTAACCTATCCACTTATTGGAAACTATGGGGTTAGTGCTTATTGGAATGAGAGCGATAGTATAAAAGCTGTCGCTCTTATTGTAAATAAGCTCTACAAAGGAGAATTACCACCAGATCGCCTCTCTTTAGATAGCTTTATGAAAGCACAAAAGATCCCAGGTCTAGAAGGTATCGACACCAGAGCTTTAACTCTTCACTTAAGAGAGCACGGTGCACAAAACGCTCTACTCTACAGAGGAGAGGAGCATGAACTTGCCCTTGCAAAGGTTAGAGCTTTTCCTCAAATTACCGAACGTGATTTAATCGAGGGCGTTAGCGTAAAGACTAAATGCTATAACCCAGAGCTTGGTAAAGGTTTTCCCCTTCCTCCGACAACGGGTAAAAAGCATGTTGCAATAATTGACTTTGGAATTAAGAAATCTATTATCGCAAACTTCTATAAAAGAAACATCAATGTCACCCTCCTTCCGTCCACTACAAAGGAGAGCGAAATACTAAATTCTTGTTTTGATGCCCTCTTCTTGTCTAATGGACCTGGAGACCCAGCGCTACTTCAAGATGCAGTAAAGGTTGTAAAAGCTTGTATTGGAAATCTTCCTGTTTTAGGAATTTGTTTAGGCCACCAACTCATCACTTGGGCACTTGGAGGAACAACGGTTAAGATGAAATATGGACACCATGGTGCTAACCATCCGGTAAAGAATCTTGATAACGGAAGAACCTTTGTAACGGCACAAAACCATGGTTTTATGAGTGATAAACAAACACTTCCTAAAAACATTCACATTTGGTTTGAAAATGCCAATGATGGTTCCATTGAAGGAGTCTACTCAAACGAGTTAAAAATTAGATGCGTCCAATTCCACCCAGAAGCTTGTCCAGGACCAGAAGAAGCTGAACAAATTTTTGATGATTTTATTAAGGAGTTAAACTAATGAGCAAAAGAACAGATATTAAACACATTTTAGTAGTAGGCTCAGGTCCTATAATCATAGGCCAAGCTTGTGAATTTGACTATTCTGGAAACCAAGCTGTGAAAGCGTTAAAGGAAGAAGGTTATGAAGTTTCTTTAATCAACCCAAACCCCGCAACCGTGATGACAACTCCAGGAACTGCAGACCATATCTTTCTCGAGCCTCTTAATATCGATTACGTTGAAGAAATCTTTCAGCAAGTTCGTCCTGATGCAATTTTATCCACGATGGGTGGACAAACTGCCTTAAATCTTGTTATGGACTTAGAAAAAGCTGGACTCTTAAAAAAATACAACGTTGAAGTAATCGGAGCCTCAACTACTTCTATCTTAAAAGCGGAGGATAGAGGAGAGTTTAAAAAGATTATTACCTCACTAGGACTCGAAAGCGCTAACAGTGTAATTGTTCACACAAAAGAGGAAGCTATCAAAGCCAGAGAGACGATAAACCTTCCTGTTATTATTCGCCCTTCCTTTACCCTTGGCGGTATGGGTGGTGCAATTGCTAACACAGAAGAAGAATTCTTACCTTTAGTTGAACATGCACTTGAGACTAGCCCTGTTAAAGAAGTGCTCTTAGAAGAGTCTTTAATTGGTTGGAAAGAATTTGAAATGGAAGTTATGCGTGATAAGAAAGATAATGCTATCATTGTCTGCTCTATCGAAAACATAGATCCAATGGGTGTTCATACCGGAGACAGTATCACAATTGCTCCCTCTCAAACACTATCAGATAGAGAATATCAGAAGATGCGTACCGCTTCTATCGACATTCTAAGAGCTATTGGAGTTGATTGCGGTGGCGCAAACGTCCAATTTGCTGTAGAGCCCGATACCGACCGTATGATAGTTATCGAGATGAACCCAAGAGTTTCACGCTCCTCTGCCCTTGCAAGTAAAGCAACTGGCTTTCCAATTGCGCGCTGTTCTGCAAAGCTTGCAGTAGGCTACACGCTTGATGAAGTTATAAATGAAATTACAGGACAATCTGTATCTTGTTTCGAACCCGCATTAGACTACTGTGCTGTAAAAGTTCCTCGTTTTGAACTTGAAAAATTTCCACTTCCTTCCTCTGCCCTCGGCACTCAAATGAGAAGTGTGGGAGAAGCGCTAGCCCTTGGAAGAACCGCTAACGAAGCGATAAACAAAGCAATTAGAGCGAGTGAGAGAAAATTTGAAGGCATCGTAGAACTTGATCCTAAGACTAATGATATCCCACTACTTCTTCATAGTGCTCACCCACTACGCTTTTTAGCAACCTATACCACTATGTGCCATAACAAAGAGTTAAGTATAAGTGAAATTTCTAAAACTACCGGCTACGATAGATTCTTCCTTGAAATCTTAAAAGAGCAAGCTCAGCTTGATGAAAAGATTAGAACCAATCTTGATAAAGAAACTTTAATTGAAGCTAAAACTAACGGTATGTCAGATAACCGAATCAAAGAACTGGCAAATATTAGTAAAGCTGAATTGGAGCAGTTAAAAAAAGAGGCAGATTTAAGATTTTCCGTTCACTTTGTAGATACTTGTGCCGGAGAGTTTAAAGCCCTCACTCCCTACTGTTATTCAACTTACAACGAAGAGGATGAAGGGGAACCTATGGGAGAAAATTCAGTAATCATTCTCGCCTCCGGACCTAATAGAATTGGACAAGGATTAGAGTTTGATACTTGCTGTACCCTCGCCTCCCTTGCTTTTAGAAAACAAGGGATAAAGACCATCATGGTTAACAGCAACCCTGAAACAGTTTCAACCGACTTTAACATCTCAGATCGCCTATACATCGAGCCTCTCACCGCAGAAACGGTAATTGAAATAATGAAGAAGGAGAAAACCAATAAAGTTGTTGTACAGCTTGGTGGTCAAACTCCTTTAAACATGGCAAAAGAATTAGAAGAAGCTGGTGCTCAAATAGTTGGAACGTCCCTTTTAGGTATCGATGAGACTGAAGATAGAGGACTTTTCAGCGCGTTAGTTAAACGACTAGAACTTAGACAACCTAACAACAGAATGGCTGGTACTCCTAGTGAAGTAGTAACTCATGCTAATGAAGTTGGGTTTCCAGTTCTATTACGCCCTTCCTTTGTACTTGGAGGACGCAGTATGTTTATCGCCTACGACGATGCTGGGCTTTTAGAATTCTTTGAAAAGAGTGGTGTAAACATGAGCCCAGAAGCTCCCGTTTTAGTCGACCAATTTTTAGAAGATGCATTTGAATATGACCTTGATGCCGTAAGTGATGGGAAAAGTATCTATATCGGTGGTATTTTACAACACATTGAAGCGGCAGGCATTCACTCTGGCGACTCCGCAGCAGTCTTTCCTCCCTACAAAAGCAAACCAGAAATTCTAGACCAGATGAGAGAATGGACCCTTCGTCTTGCCCAAGAATTAAACGTTAAAGGCTTGATGAATATCCAGTTTGCTGAAAAAGATGGAAAACTATATATCATTGAAGTTAACCCTAGAGCTAGTAGAACTATCCCTTTCATATCAAAAGCAAGTGGAGTAAACCTTATTGATGTTGCTGTAAAGGTCTGGAACGGACAAGATTTAGTTCAACAAAACCTTGTTAAAAAAGAAGGTGGAATTGGAGAAGGCCATTGCATTACCACTTGGGCAATTAAGGAAGCAGTATTCTCCTTTGACCGTTTCTTAAATGTAGACCCAGCCTTAGGGCCTGAAATGAGAAGTACTGGAGAAGTTATTGGTATGGGTAGAACCTTTGGAGAAGCTTATGCAAAAAGCCAAGCCTCTGGTGGTAACGTCCTACCAACTAAAGGCAAGGTTTTTATAAGTGTTAATAACAAAGATAGAAAAACCATCACTCCAATTGCACGAAGACTACAAGAACTTGGCTTTGAGATTTCTGCAACGCGCGGAACAGCTCGAGACCTTTATGATGAAGGAATTTTATGCGATATTGTCTTAAAAGTTCATGAAGGACACCCTAACATTGTCGATTACATTCGCCACAAGAAGGTCGATTTAGTTATCAACACCCCTATGGGTTTCCATGCCAGACGCTCAGATGATGATATAAGAACTGAAAGTATGAGAGCTAAGATTGCTTACACTACTACTACCAGTGCTGCAAAAGCTGCTGTAGAAGCGATTGAATTCTTGCAACAAAACCTCCATACAGTGAGGGAACTGCCCCAACATTGAGGAAAAGCAATTGCTCATCATTTGCGATAATGATATGATATACTAGTTTTTATAGGAGACTGATATGTCTGAAGAAGCTTTCATGAAAAGAACTGCTACATGTGGCAGTTTACGTTCTACCGATGAAGGTAGCACTGTTGTCCTCAATGGATGGGTACACCGTGACAGAAACCACGGTGCCTTGCATTTTATTAATCTTAGAGACCGTTATGGCTTAACTCAAGTTGTAGTTGATGACGATGCCTCTTTAGAGCTTCAAGCAATCGCCACTGAACTTAAATTAGAATATTGTATTGCAGTTAAAGGTATTGTTAGAAAAAGACCGGATGAGATGATCAACCCTGATATGCCTACCGGTGAAATTGAAGTAAAAGCGGAAAAGATTGAAATCCTTTCAACCGCTCCAACTCTTCCTTTCATGATCGATGAAGAGAATAACGCAAGGGAAGACTTAAGATTAAAATATCGTTTCTTAGACCTTCGTTGTTTTGGAATGCAAAAGCGAATTCAACTCAGACATGAAATTATTAAAGCTATTCGTGAATACTTTTATAAGACTAATTTCTATGAAATTGAGACTCCTACTTTAATTAGAAGTACCCCAGAAGGTGCTAGAGACTTCGTAGTACCTTCTCGTATTTATCCTGGCAAATTCTTTGCTCTTCCACAATCTCCTCAGCTTTATAAGCAGTTGTTAATGGTAAGTGGTTTTGATAAATACTTCCAAATTGCTCGCTGTTACAGAGATGAAGACCCAAGAGGCGATAGACAACTTGAGTTTACACAACTCGACGTTGAAATGAGTTTTGTAACTCGTGAAGATGTTCTCTCTTTAATGGAAGACTTATTTGGTAATGTCTTTAAATCTGTTTTAAATGTTGAACTTCCGCCCTCTTTCAAACGTTTAACTTATCATGATGCTATGAATACTTATGGCTGTGATAAACCAGATCTACGTTTTGGTCTTGAAATGAAGGAAGCTTCCTTTGCTGCAAAATCTACCTTTACCGCGTTTACTGATATTCTAGCAAACAAAGGTAGCGTTAAATATGTAGTTGCTCCAAAAACTGATAATTTCGACTACACTCGTAAATATTTAACCTCTCTTGAAGAGGCTGCTAAGATTTATGGTGCAAAATCTCTTGCTTGGATGAAAGTACAAGATGGGAAGTTATCTGGTGGTGTTTCTAAATACTTTGCTGAAATTGAAGCTGAAGTACTTGCTGAGACCCAAGCGAAAGATGGCGATGTAATCTTGTTAATTGGGCACGAGAACTGGAAGAAGTGCTGTAATAGCTTAGGTGCTATCAGATCTAAACTTGGCCAAGATTTGAATTTAATTCAACCAGGTTACGCATTCTGTTGGATTATAGACTTCCCACTCTTTGAATACAATGAAGATGCAGGTCACTGGGAAGCAGCTCACCACATGTTCAGTATGCCTCAAGTTGAATACCTTGATACTCTGGAATCTGATCCAGGTTCTGTTAAGGGTGATTTATATGACTTGGTTCTTAATGGTTATGAACTTGCTTCTGGCTCAATTCGTATCCACGATATTGAATTACAGAAGAGAATCTTCCGTATTTGTAACTATCCAGATGATAAAGCACAAGAAGCTTTTGGTTTCTTACTCGATGCCTTCAAGTTCTCTCCACCACCACACGGAGGAATTGCTCCTGGTATCGACCGTTTGTGCATGATCGTTGCCCAGCAGTCCAGTATAAAGGAAGTTATTGCTTTCCCTAAGAATACTGCAGCACTTTCACCAATGGATAATTGCCCGGCCTACATTGACCAATCACAATTAGATGAATTAAAGCTTAAATTTGATGCACCAGAACAAAAGAACTGATGTTTTAATAATAGGAGGAGGCCCAGCGGGTCTCTTTCTATCTACGCTCTATAAAAATTCTATTATTTTAGAAAAAGAAGCAACTCCTGGTAAAAAACTACTACTTACCGGTGGTGGTATGTGTAACTTCACCCATGAAGGACAACCTTTTGAAGTAATAGAGCATTACTTTGAAAAGTAAGTCTTTGTATCCTCTTGCCTTGGCAAATTTCCACCAGATAAAATTAAAGACTACTTTAGCCAATTAGGGCTTGAAAGCATAAAGAGAAAAGATGGTTGTGTATTTCCCAAGTCTTTAAAAGCTGAAACTCTTCTCAATTGTTTATTAGACAACGCTGGAGAAATAATTACTAACACTGTTATCACTTCTATTAAAAAAGAGGAAGAGTTATTTATAGTTGAAACTAACAATGGGGGCTTTATCAGTAAAGCCTTAGTAATTGCAACAGGCGGAATGAGCTATCCAGGAACAGGTAGTACGGGAGATGGTTATAAGATAGCAAAGAGTTTTGCTCATAAGACGGTACAACCTAGCCCTGCGCTATCTGAAATAAAACTCTCTTTCAATACCCAAGCAATAGAGGGAGTCTCTCTTCAAGACGTAGAACTAAAAATAGGTAATAAAACCTCTAAAGGACCACTTCTCTTTACAAAAAGAGGAATCTCAGGTCCCGCTGCTATGTTTATCTCAAGAGAAATACAAGCTCCAACGCAGATGACTATAAAATTTACAGAACTTGAAGAAAAAGAACTAATCTTTGTAAAAGGCACTAAAAGCGTTAAGAATGTAGTTAAAGAGTTAACCTCTCTTCCCCTAACCTTAATTTCAACAATTGTTCCTTTTTGTGATAAACAATGTTCCACTCTTACAAAGGAAGAGCGTAAAGCTGTCTTGAATTCTATAACAGCTTTTAGCACTGAAGCAACAACTACAGGACTATTAAAAATTGCAACCGTCACAAGAGGTGGTGTCGATACTAGCCAAATAAATAAGAAGAACTTTGAATCGAAACTAGTTTCTAACCTCTTTTTCATTGGTGAAGTATTAGATGTGGATGGAGAATGTGGGGGTTATAATCTGACCTTTTGCTTTGCAAGTGCTTATAGCGTTGCAAGCGCTCTATTTGCTAAGCACCTTCAACAATAAGCGTTATATTACTCAAATAGCTATCGGCTAAAGTCTCTTCTTTATTGTAGAGTATTAGGTGAATTAATTTAGGTCCAATAACACGCCCTCCAGTAGGAGTTGAGGTTTCATTAATAACAATTGCAGGAGTATCTTTAAAAACAGATGCCCTGTTAGCTACTAAAGTAGGACTTCCAAAATTATCACCATCAAAGACATAAACTGAAAAATTCAAACTAGACGTGGGATTATTAACTCCCTGCATAGGCTGTGTTTTAAGCCTCACTGATACTTTATTTGTGGAGTTAGTAACAAGCCAAGCATAAGCTGAAAGACGTCCTTCGCTATCAAAGGTTGCTTGATTTTTCTCAAACTCTGTAGTTCCTTCTTTGTCGGTTGTAAACTTTATATAAGAAGATGCATCAATATCAATACTCATCTGCAAATTTGTATTATCTGCAGAATAAAGCGTTGTAAGCACAAGTATTAATACAACTAAGAAAATTATCTTCTTCATGCTTATTATCATAAGGAGAAAATATTTTTTGAACAAGTAAATTATTGCTTTTAGTCCTATCCTTTATTTGCTATACTTTTTTCATGAATGAAAACACAATAGCTTTATTAGAAAACCGCAAAAGTTGTCGCTCCTTTTTACCTCAAATTGTAGAAGAGCAAGTAGTTAATCGTCTTAAAGAGTTAACTCTCAGAGCGCCTAGTGCGGGCAACATGGAAATGTATACTATCATTGAGGTTAAAGATGAAGAGAAGAAAGCAAAACTTGCGACTCTTTGTGATAACCAAATCATGATTGCAAAAGCACCTCTTGTTTGGGTCTTTCTTGCTGATATGACAAAATGGCTCGAGTATTTTCGCCTTGGCTCCTGCGATAAGAAAGTCGATATACCAATAAGGGAAGTCGGACTTGGAGATTTACACCTTGCACTACAAGATACCATAATTGCAGGACAAAACTGTGTCGTTGCTGCTGAAGCTTTAGGACTTGCCTCTTGCTATATTGGTGATGTAATTGAAAACTATGAAGAATTGCAAAAATTATTAAACCTACCACCTCATGCAGTACCCGCTTGTATGTTAATAATGGGATACCCTAAAGAAAGCTTAAAAGATCGAGTTTTAACTAAAAGGCCACCAAAGGATAGTACTATTTTCATGATTGATGAGTATAAATCACATACCCTTGAGTCTTTATCTTATCAATATTCCAAAATGGAAAAAGACTTAAAAGCACATAACCTTTTAACAGAGGAGCAAATCTTTGCTGACCACTATTATAAACGTAAGTTCTCCTCTTCCTTTATGAAAGAGATGAATCGTTCGACTAAAGTATTTATTGAGCGTTGGTGCAAAAATGAGCACGAATAAAGAGTTCTTAACCTTTGTCTTAGACCAACTATCGGGACTAGAGGATATCAAATGTAAGAGCATGATGGGAGAATACCTTATTTACTACAAAGGTTTACTCCTATCCTATATCTGCGACAATTGCTTATTAATTAAGGTAACAAAAGCCTCCTCTACTCTTTTAAAGGATGCTACTCTACAATACCCATATCCTGGAGCAAGTAAGAAGATGTTCCTTTATGAAGAGTTAGAAGACAAAGCTTTTCTTTGCTCTATTTTTAAAGCAATGTATAGCGAGTTAGTCCCAAAGGCCTAATTGAGGTGCAACATCAGTCATTCCATCAATTACCAATTGAATTATCTCTTCTTGGCTTAACTCAAGCATTTGGCAGCCTTGTGTAATAACCTCACGATTAACACCTGCAGCAAAGCCTTTATCTTTCCATTTTTTCTTTACAGATTTTACCGAAATACCTTTCAGTTTTTCAGGTCTCATTAGAGCTGTTGCATTAACAAGCCCAGATAATTCATCAATGGTATATAGCATTTTTTCCATGAAAAGCTCAGGCTTAACAT
>CAYYEN010000011.1:0-20063 GCA_964470795.1 uncultured Spirochaetaceae bacterium
GCAAGGGTTGGGTGTACATTGATGATGAAAAAGTATTCTTTAGAAGCACTTTGGAACTTTTGGTATTTTGTTATCTATATTTAAATAATATTTAGTTTAGATTATCTAAACACAGAATTCCATACATTTTAAAGTCTAAAAAAAGAACTTATAATCCTGACATTGTGATAAACAACACAGTTTATTAGATAAAACCTGAAAAATTATTAAATTCGTAGTAGAATTTATGTAAATTTAAATAGGCGAAATTATATTTTAAAAAAATGCAGTTATAGTTTGGTATAATAACATAGCATAGTTATAATTTATATTAGGTATTAGATCAGGTAGAACAAGGAATTGAAAATGGTAAAATAATTTTTTGCACAATTAAAGATAGATAGAAATATTATAAATACAGGAGAGATTATGAAAGAAAAGATAGTAAAGATTAGTTAGATCGAAAAATTATTGAATGATGGAGTATATGTATAGGTGTAGAGTTTAAATGGTTTTTTTCCAGTTTCTAATTACATAAAGAAAGGTTAGTTGGAAACATTCTAGATAGTATTAGAAAATTTAAAATCTATAAAAGTTACAAAAACTCATAAATTTTTTTAGAAAGCTTCAGGATGGATTTGCTCTAAAGATCTGGAAGTCGGAGTATCTTAGTTATTATGCGACGATAAAAAATATTATAAGGTTGTATCAATAAAAAATATAGGTTACAATACCATTGTAGATATCACCGTTGATCACGAATAGCATTGTTATTTTGGAAATGGTATACTAAATCATAATTCTGGTAAAAGTTTAGTATGTGCTCACTTAGTTAAATCTTGTCAACAGCAAGGGGGTATTCCATTTTATATTGATACATAGGCGGCAATATCATGGCAATTTATGGAAGCCATTGGTGTTGATATAGATAGAGTAATTTATTATGATTCATTAAATACAGTTGAAAGGATTTATAAAGCCGTTGAATAGTTAATGTACGCAGTAAGATTACAGCATCCTGATAAACCTTTACTTATCATAATTGATAGTTTATCAGCAGCAGTCACCGAAGCTCAATTACAAAATAAAGACTATTAGAATAAAGGTTACTTAGCAGCTATAAAAGCAAAAATGAATAGCGAAGCGTTGGCTAAGTTAGCACCAATGGTACACGTACAAAACGTAGCATTAGTAATAACAAGTCAAGTTCGAACTGATATGAATCAAATGAACCCTTATATGGATCCCTTTAAAAGTTCATCTGGTGGTATGTCATTACAATTTTTTGTATCATCACAAATAAGATTATCAAAGAAGGGTAAAATTAAATAGAAAGTTAATGGAGTATAGACTGTTATAGGTGTTAGAACAAAAGCACGTATTGATAAGTCAAGACTAGGACCAGCATATAGATAGTGTGAATTTGATGTATATTATATGTCTGGAATTGATAATTATACTAACTGGCTTGAAACATTAAAACAATATGGATTAGTAAAAAAGGGTGCTACAAAAAGAAATGTAGTAATTACATATAAGGATCCATAGAATCAAAATTCAGATGTTGAAACATTCGAATAGCTAAAGATACCAGGAATATTCCAACAAACTTTAAGATAGAATATAGAGCTAAAAAACAAAGTATATGATTTGATAGCAGATTTATTAATTTTAAAATATAAATAGCATGATTATAATAATTAGAACGAAAGGATAATTGATGACGACAGTTCCGATTGATCGCTATTAATAGGAGACATATATAGATGAATATTATTAATCAAATTTTAAACTTACTATTAGAATAGTAGTAGGTAGAAAAAACACCAGTAAAAAAAAACAAAAAAGACACCAGAAAAAGAACTTGGGTTACCAATAAAAATGATAGCACATACCAAGTATTAGCTAAAACAGCTACAAAGGGCTTTAAAACAGGTAAATATACTAAACCAACATAGAAATAGATTAATAAAGCTATAGTGGATGGTGGTGGCGAAGTAGAATAGACTGATAATAAAGAGGTTGTAGAATTAGAAACAAATACAGTACATTATTCAAAGCTAATAGAAGATAATGAAGAATTTGATAAACAATTTAAAAAACATTTTAAAGTTTAGAATATTAAAACATTGAATCAAGTTGTTGGTAGTAAATTAGCAGCTGAAATTGAAAAGACCTTTGAAAAAGATCCTAATTTTAAAACATAGATGTAGGGTATTTTAAGATATATGTCAATACCAGGGAAGGCTTCAGGTGTAACTTTGGCAATTGCTAAAATCTTTAACGCTAAAGCAGGAGCTGGTCAAATAGATAGCACCATAGGATAGTTGATGGTGAATATGTATTTAAGATTGCCTGATAATATTAGTTGTCAACTATATAATAAATTAAAAAGTCAAATTTAGGATTATCCATTATTAGATAAACCAGATTCAGAACAAAACCCAAATTGGCTTACAAGTAGTTTTAAAACAGCTTTAAATATTAAAAAATTTGTAAAAAAAACAGGGAATCAAATTAAATTTGTAATGTGGGACAATGCTGAAGCTTTTAAAGAAAAATTTCCTGAATATTATGATAAATTTTATGGTAAAGGTGTTCGAACAACCGCAGATATGTATATTCAACTTGATGATGAAAAAGGTAGCGTAATACCAGTATCATTGAAAAAGAGTAGTAAAGTTAGATTGGGACAGTTGACACCACAAAAAGTCATAGCTGGTAATATACCCGATGATGAACCAGGCGGCGCAAAATACATTGTACTTTAGCGTGAAAAAATATGGGACAACTTTTATAAATCAGATGGTAATTCGTTGAATAAACATTGTAAAATGTTATATGAAAAACTTAAAGATATAGAACCATAGGATTTAATTGAAGGATAGAGACAGATTAAAAAGAAAGACCATTTTTCAATATTTTCAGCACTTAAACGAGACGTAAATAGAACTGTATTATAGCGATTACCTAATATTAAAACACAAAAAGATCTTACTGGTTTATTAAAATCCATAAAAGGGTATAGATTAGATGGTGGTATACCACAAACAACAAGAAAATTTAATTTATCATCAGTAAAATTACTATAGAAATAGGGTGGTTAGAAGTTTAGTAAAATATATGATGAAGTCATCGGTGTTGGAACCAAGTCATCCAATGCTATAATGTAGTATATGTTTAAATCTGAGAACGGTAGAGCTATGTTAAAAGAATAGTTTAAACGTATTTTACCATTCGTATAGATGTTCGAGACTGATTTGGTATTAGCTGATCCAACTTATACTGTAACTAAAGACGTATTAAAACCTATAGGTATAGATTCAATAGCTAAATTAGGTGAAAAATTAATATTTGAATAGTAGGACGGTACCAAGTACTTATGTATCCAAGTTTACAACAAAGACAATACAGTAAAAAAGGTTAAAGTCGTAGATATAAAACCTATATAGATAGGAGCTGGTATTAAAAATCAGATCGCAATGCCCCTAAATTTAAATCAAGAATTTGTAAATCTATTATAGGATCTTAAGAAGGGTAAATTAAGTTAGAGTGTTATTAATAAATTATTGTCACTACTATAGAATCATCCTTTATAGTTTTAATTATACTTTTATTAAACAATTATATTAATGGTACCCGAAAGGGTACCACACATTATATATAAGGAAAGGAGTAAAAAAATGTTAGATTTAAAGAAATTTGAATAGTTAAAAAGAAGTAAAACAAATAATATACTTATTATAGACGGAACAAATCAGTTAATGAGGTCAATATCTACAGCATAGAAAAGAAGTTTATAGCCATATAGTTTATTTTTTAAAAATATAGGTATGTTAATTGATAAGTTTAAACCATTTGAATGTTATCTTGTACTTGATGGCGAAGGTGGTAATAAAACAAAAAGATTATTATTCTCATAGTATAAAACCAATAGAAACACTGTATCAAAGATCCAAACCTCAGATTATGAAACATTGTATTAGCTATTAAAACACACACCATTGATCACATTAAGAGTTAATAACATATAGGGTGACGATATAATAGCACACATAGCTATGAAAAATTAGGCTTTAAATAATAAAGTAACTATAGTATCATCAGATAAGGACTTTTATCAGTTATGTTCAAAAAATATTAATATATATGAACCAATAAAACGTATTACAATAACATAGCGTGACGTAATAGCTAAATATGATTGTCACCCACTTAACTTCCCACTTTACAAGGCTTTATTAGGTGACACATCAGATAATATACCAGGTATAAAAGGTTTAGGTTAGAAAACTATTAAAAAGTACTTCCCAGATATATTCAGAAACATATAGCCATTATAGGGTAATGTTTAGAACTTTCAAAAACACGTACAATAGATGTAGCATTCTGATATGAAGTTAAGAATCATGGAAAACTTTAATATGTACAAGAATTTTTTTAAGATTGTGAACCTTAGAGATGGTTGTTTCTTAACACCACAAATGGGCATAATTATTGAACAAATAATTAAAGATAAAAAACAGGCTCTTATTTTTGATAAAACAGCTTTTTTAACGTAGTGTAAGAATTATAACATTAAAAACCAAGATGTTGCTATAATATTTACAAGCTTGTTCCTTTTACAACGTAAACCAACACAATAAATAAAAATAATACAATAAAGGAGTGTTTTAATAAATGGAAAACTCACAAATGTTATAGTATAATAATGAATTCCTTGATAGAATTATAGTTTCAATGATTACTGATAAATAGTTTCTATTGAAAACTATGGATCTATAGATATCACAGTATATATAGAGTTAGCCACATATATGGTACGCTGATTTTATTATAAGTTTCTTTAAACGATATAAAGTTCAACCAACCATGTAGTCACTTAAAATCAAGATTGAATCATTAAATCAAAAATTACTTAAACAAATATTATCATCAACTTATATATCTATATTATAGGCGTTTTAGGAACCAAATCTTGACTTTATAAAAACAACTGTAATATAGTTTTGTAGGTTCCAATAGATAAAAAAAGCAATCACTAAATCCATAGATCTATTACAAGATTAGAATCAAGACTATGAACAAATATATTAGTTAATTAATAAAACAAGGTTTAAAGGATTGTAGTCAAGCCTTGGCGTATAGTATGTTGAAGGTTTTGAACGAAGACACAAAAATAAAATACGCAGGTTCACATAGACACCATGGTCGGTAATAAACAACGCATTAAATGGTGGTACACAAGAAAGCACATTAAATTTAATATTAGCACCACCAGGTTGTGTAACTTAGGATACTATAGTATATTTATAGGATGGATCATCTATATAGATACATTAGGTTGAAAAAATGTTAATATAGAAAAAACCCGTCTATGTAAAGACTATTGAAAACCGTTTCACCAAGGTTACTGATTATGTTAAAAAAGGTATATTAGAAACATTTGAAGTAAAAACATGGTCAGGTAAATCAATTAAAGTTTCCAATGATCATTTATTTTATAACTTTAAAAACGGTTGGATCAGAACAAGTGAATTGAGTGTTGGTGATTATATATTATGTTAGAATTAGCTATATTAGTAGGTAGTATAGATTAATCATATAGGAAAACATAATATAGTTGATATCACAGTATAGGATCCATAGGCTTGCTATTATGGTAATGGTATTTTAAACCACAATACAGGTAAAACATGGATGCTCATAAATATAGCTGCTCATTGTTTAAAGTTAGGTAAAAAAGTCGTATATTACACATTATAGATGACTTAGGATGAGGTTGGTTGTCGTGTTGACTTTAAAATATTAGATAAATCATAGCACTATTTATCAGATCCAAATAATTTTTAGAAAGCCATAAAAGAATTAGAGCCATATAAAGATAATTTAAGGATCAAATAGTATATGCCCAACCTTACTACAGTAAGTTAGATTGAAAACCATTTAACACAACTATACACATTTTAGGACTTTAACGCTGATGTTATTATTATAGACTATGCTGATATCCTTAAAAAATAGACAGGTGGCGATAATATGTACCTATCTTATGGTGATGTATATACTAATTTAAAGAGACTGGCTAAAGCACATAAAAAAGTAATATGGAGTGCGTCACAAGGAAACAGATGTCTTGATTAGAATACATTAGTTCATACTCTATAGAATGGTATAAATAAAATAGGTGATATTGAAGTCGGTGATCACATATAGACACCACACGGTCACTCAAGAGTAAAAGAAGTTTATAGAGATAAACAAAAAGTATATAACATTAAATTAAAAGATGGACGATAGGTTACTTGTTCAGGAAATCATATGTTCCCAACATAGAGCGGTGAGTTTAAATCAATTGAACAAGGTCTTTCAAGTGGATAGAAATTAATATTTAAAAAATAAATTATAAAGAGGTTTATATGTTGTATAACGACAAATAGCAGTTTTAGTGCATATAGATTGAGTCAATAACGTTAAAAGACGAATAGGTAAACACTATAGATATATAGATATAGGATGAAGAACACGTATTCGTATTAAATAATGGATTATTGACTCATAATTCATCTATAACGTCTGATCTATTATTAGGTGATGGAATATCACATTCAATGGGCAAGTTATAGATAGCTGATTTTGTTTTGTCAATGAGCAGAAAACATTAGGATAAACTATCAAATACAGCAAGGTTTGTGGTAGTAAAAAATAGATCAGGTAGAGATGGTATGGTATATAATGGTATTACTAATTTTTAGAACGGTGAAATTCAAATGTTTGATACTTATACCAAATAGAGTGTATAGTTGACAAAGAAAATGGATCAGAATGAAATATTAGTAAAACAACGAGTAAGGTAGAGATTAATGTCTTTAAAATAGGCTAAAGACAGTAATTAATAATACACAACAACAAAAAATAAAAATATAAAGGTGGTGTTTTTCATGAAATCAATCAAGATGTCGTAGTAGGCTAGAGAGTCAATCAAGAAAGGAATTGACAAGTTATCGGATCTAGTAAAAAGTACACTAGGACCAAAAGGTAGAAATGTAATCATATCAAAAAATTATGGAAATCCTGTGATTACTAATGATGGTGTTACCATTGCTAAACAAGTATAGTTATAGGATTAGTTTTAGGACTTGGGCGTTAGAATTTGTAGACAAGCAGCTGAAAAAACTAATTAGCAAGCTGGTGATGGAACTACTACATCAACATTATTAGCACAAGCAATTGTAAGTGAAGGAAATAAACACATACTGAATGGTGTAAACTCAGTATTTTTACAACGTTCACTATAGAAATATACTAATCAGATTGTTGATTATATTAAATCAGATAGTGTATAGATTACAACTGATAAATAGATATAGAATATTGCTACAATATCAGCAAATAATGATTCAGAAATAGGAAACGTAATATCTATAGCTATAAAATAGTCTGGTATTGAAGGTGTTATTAATATTGATGATTCAAAAACAATGGACACTTGGGTTTAGCGTGTAGAAGGTATGTAGATTACCAACGGTTTTATATCACCATATTTTGTAAATGATAATATTAAGATGGAAGTTAATTTATAGGATGCTTTTATATTAGTTTACAACTCTAAAATATTTGCTATCAATGATTTATTAAAAATACTTAAAGCTGTAGCTTAGAAGGGTGCTTCATTATTAATATTAGCTTAGGATGTGTAGGGTCAAGCTCTTGCTACATTAGTAGTTAATAATGTTAAAGGTATTTTAAATGCTTGTGCTGTGAAATTACCTGGAATCGGATAGGGTAGAAAATAGATTGCTCAAGATATTTGTGCCGTAACTGGTGCTGAATATATGGCGAAATAGGTTGGTACGAAATTAGAATAGGTAAATTTAAATCAACTTGGTTTTGCTAAAAAAGTTATTGTACGTACAGACAGCACCGTAATCAGATAGGGTTCAGGAACAAAAGAACAAATTGAATAGCGAGTTGCTAATCTTAAATATAATATGGACAAAACTAAAAATTTACACGAGGCTGAAAGATATCAAAAACGTATAGCAAAGATTATTGATGGTGTATCGGTGATCCATATAGGAGCACATACATAGATTCAGTTAAGATAGAAAAAGTTTAGAATGGAAGACGCTTTAAACGCTACGCGAGCTGCTATCGAGTAGGGTATAGTTACAGGTGCTGGTACAATGCTAGCAAGAGCATCATATCAAATTGAATTTGAAACACATACAAAAGAAGATTAGATTGCTGTTGATATATTAAAGAATGCTTTAAGATATCCTTTAAGACAAATAATATTGAATGGTGGTCAATCTGAATAGGATGCTAATCAGATTATAGAAAAAGTAGGTAATGAATTAGATTCGAATATAGGATATAATGTGCTCACTAATAATGTTGAAAACTTAAAATAGTCTGGTGTAATAGATCCAACAAAAGTAGTAAGATCAGCTTTACAAAATGCTGTTTCTATATCAAGTCTATTCTTAACAACTGAGGGTATTATTCTTGAACATAGAACAGATGAATCACGTGAACAACAAAATATGTTTGCTGGGATGTGATAAAATGTATGAATCAACTATTGAATTAAATGATTTTCAAAAAGAAATCTGGTTAAATAATTATAAAGCACCATCTGATAATACTATAGAAGATACGTTTAGACGAGTAGCTAATACCATAGCAGCAGTAGAAGAGGATCAATAGACAAGAAAACTATTACAATAGAACTATTATAAATTAATGAGTTAGTGGAAATTCTTACCAGGCGGACGTATTACCGCCAATGCTGGTACAGGAAGAGAAAAAGCTACCTTATACAATTGTTTCCCGTATGAAACTAAAATTATTACAGATGAAGGGGTTTAGTTTGCAGGAAATCTTAAAGGCAGATAGGTAAATTGTTTGTCTTCTGGAGGGGAGTATAGAAAAACGGTTTGGAAATCTTTTGGAAAACAAAAGATTTATAAGTTGATGTTAGAAAATGGTGATGAATTACACGCGACAAAAGAACACGAATGGGTGGTAAATCACAACTATAGAGTTCGAGATGGATTTAAACGCGTCTACACTATTGACATGAAGAATAAAAGAATCCCATTACAGGGGGTTAAAAATTTTTGTTATGATGATGAAAAATGGATGTAGGGTGTGAGACACGGAATCACCTTTGGTGATGGGTGGCTATACATGGAAGGTAAATACGCTTCAGTATCTCAATATGGGAATAACGTTCATTTGATATATGATTATTTTTAGAAATATAACATAACATAGGTAAAAAGTGATATGTCTGTTCGTGCAACAAAATTACCTGCCCATTATAAGAGTCTTCCTCTGTTGACAGAAAATAAGTCTTATCTTCGTGGGTTTATTGCAGGATTAATTGCTTCGGATGGTAATGTGGATTGTTATGGTAATGTTAGTTTATTCCAATCATCAAAATATGTTTTGCAGTATGTTAGAGACATTTGTAATGTATTAGGAATACCTACACTATCTTTAAAAATGATGAAAAGAAATTCCAACCACTTAATTAAGGGAAAAGAAGTAAAATGTTGTAAGGATTTGTGGAAATTAAAATTTTCAAAAGAATATATGTGTGATAAACATTTGATTATTAAAGAAAAACACAAATCATACCTTTTTAACACCAAAATAAAACACAAATATGCTTCAATTAAGGTTGTTGATGTTGTATAGACTGATAGATTTTAGTAGGTTTTTTGTTGTGAAGAACCTTAGACCCATACAATAACAATTGAAAACTGTTATTTGACAGGTCAATGTTATGTATATAATCCTCAGGACTTTGGAATTACAGATATTGATAGTATGTAGGTTATTTTTGATACACTTAAGAAGTCAGCAAAGATATTAGCAAGTTAGGGTGGATTAGGAATAAATGTATCATATATAAGACCTAATGGTAGTTATATAGTTGGAACAGGAGTTAGGACACCAGGGGTTGTAAAATTCCTGTAGATGTGGGATAAAGCAAGTTAGATTATTACAATGGGTTCAACTAAAGATCTTAATGATGGTAAATTACCTAAGAAAAAAATTAGAAAGGGAGCTATGATGGCGTCTTTGAGTGTTCATCATGGTGATATAAAATAGTTTATAATAGCTAAACAACAATCTAATAGACTATCAAGATTTAATTTGTCGGTGTTAGTATCAGATAAATTCATGAACGCAGTTCAGAATGATTAGATGTGGTAGATTGGATTCCCTGATACATCATGGTAGAGTTACAGTAAATTATGGGATGGTAATATTGATGGTTGGGTTGCAAAAAAATATCCATTTGTTGTTTCTGAAACATTACCAGCAAGAGAATTATGGAACCTAATAATGATGTCAACATATACACGAAATGAACCAGGTGTATTGTTTTTTGATACATTAAATGATTATAATCCTGTGAAATATATATAGACCATTATGACTACAAACCCATGTTTAACTGGTGATACACTTATTGCGGTTGCAGATGGAAGGAACGCTGTAACTATTAGACAATTAGCATAGTAGGGTAGAGAATTTCCTGTTTATAGTATGGGATAGAAAGTTTAGATTGTATCAGGTAAAGCTTTCAAGACAAAATAGAATGCTACAGTCGTTAGGGTGATATTAGATGATAATAGTGAATTTCTTTGTACACCAGATCACAAAATTATGTTAAGAAACGGATAGTATAAAGAAGCAAAACATTTGAAAGAAAAAGACAGTCTTATGCCATTCAACAGCTATATATCAAATAAACAATATCGTCAAATATCGTCAAATGTAAGTGGGGATAGGCAACAATATAGGTTGATGATTGCTTAGTGTAACAACCATAAAGTAAAACGTGTGTAGTTTTTACAATAGAAATATGATGTTTATGATATAACTGTCAATAGTAATAATCATAACTTTGGAATTATTACATCGCATAAAGATGAAAAATTTATTGAAAGTAGTGGTGTTTTTGTTCATAATTGTGGTGAAATAGGTATGTCTAGTGGTGTTTGTAACTTAGGTTCATTAAATTTACCAAGATTCTTTAAAGATGGTGGATTTGATTATGATTCATTTGAATAGGCTATTAAGTATGGTGTGTGTTTTCTTGATGGTGTTTGTGATGTAAGTTATATACCATTACCATAGTATTATCAAAAAGTATAGGATTTTAGGCGTATTGGATTAGGTGTAACTGGATTAGGATCATTACTTAGTATGTTGGGTTTAAAATTCGGTTCATATGAAGCTATAAAATTTGTTGATTAGTTGTTTAAATTTAAATGTTAGATATAGTTAATCACATCAGCTTTTCTTGGGAAATCCAAAGGTTCATTTTTAAAATTCAATAGATAGTAGTATTTTTCAAGCAAATGGTGGTATTAGCTACCGATATCATATTAGATTAAAAGATAGATTGAAAGGATAGGATGCATGAGAAATGCGGTGCATGGAACAGTTCCTCCATCAGGAAATTGCCAAATCCCTAGCTCAGCTATAATAACTGAATAGGGGATAAAAACCTTAAAAGAAATATTCTAGTAGAATTTAATAACTTCAAAACATGAAGAAATGAAATGGTATATACCTATTAAGCCGTTAAACGTATTAACCCTTTAGGGATTTAAAAGGATAACAGGGTTATATAAGAACAAAACTGGAAAAACATTAAAAATAAAAACAAAATCTGGAAATATTTAGGGAACAGAAGAACATAAGGTGCTTGTTAAACTAACAGAAGATACTGCTACTTGGAAAAAATTAGGTTAGTTGAAAGCTGGGGAAAAAATATTATTTTATAAAGAATAAATATACTGACTTTCCTCCTATAAGAATAATTATATAAGATAACACTAATTAGGAGGAAAGTCAGTCATTATGGGGTGGAAAAACACTATATAGAATTTTATTTTGAAATACGGAAATTAGTAGGGAACTAAACGATATAATTAGTATAGAGAAAAAATTTCAAAACAAAGCAAGGGAAGAAACGTAGGTTCAAAAAAGTAGAATTTTATAAAAAAATATGGATACTAGGAAGGTAATAAGTTATATTAGTAGTATTACTCAAAAATTGGCACATCTTTATAGTCATTTATACAAAGATACGGAAATTAGTAGGGAACTAAACGATATAATTAGTTTAGAGAAAAAATTTCAATAGGATGTAAAGGAAAGAATACTGGACCAGTTAAAGATAAATTTATAAAAAAATATGGATACTAGGAAGGTAATAAGTTATATTAGTAGTGGCTTTTGAAATGCTAGCAATCCTTATAGGGGTTTAAAAGGAGATACGGCGATCAATAGGGGGAAATAAGATATAATGAATTTAAATAGAAATCTTTGCAAACAAAATAGACATTTATCAAAAGGTATGGAAGGGTTAAAGGCGAAATAAAATGGGAACAGAGGATTAAAAATGCAAAAGCACCTTCAAAGCGGACACTATAGTATTGGTTAAAGGAAACCGATGGAGATTATTATGAAGCGAAAGAAAAATTAAGATTAGAACAGTCGAGATCTTATTAGTGGTTTTTAAAGATCTACGGTTAGAAATAGGGCGTGTAGAAGTTTTAGTTAAGAAGAAAAAAACAAAAAGAATCTATTAAAAAAACTTTAAAAAACAAAAATATAGATTCCCCTATGTCTGGAAGTCGTTATGGGTCATCCGCAATGAATTTTTTTAATGAATTATTGGTGCAGTATGGAGAAAATTATGATGCAGTAATTTTTGGTAATAAAGAGAAAAAAATTGAAACATAGAATGGACATTATTTTGTTGACTTCTATATAGAAAAATAGTAGAATAATTTCATAATTGAATATTATGGAGATTTTTGGCATGCAAACCCGTTTTTATTTGATTAGAATTATTATCACCCAATATTGAAGTGTACAGCAATCGAAATACAATAGAAAGATAAAAAAAGATTAAATGAAATAAAAAATAAAGGGTTTAATGTACATATAGTTTGGTAGAAAGATTCCATCTCAAAAAGAAAGGAAACAATACAAGAATGTGTAAATTTAATACGGGAGAATTTAAATGGAAATAATAAAGATAAAGAAAGATCAATTTTTTGAAGAATAGGTAAAATCTATAAAATTAACAAACAAATACACCTGTGATATTTAGGTAGAAGATGTGCATCACTATATTTTATAGAATGGTATTGTATCTCATAATTCTTCAGTTTTTGTTGGTCAAGTTTCTAATGGTATATAGCCTGTGTTCATGCAATAGTACACACGTTGGGTGACTATGACTAGTGAGTAGAAAGAATAGCTTGGAATAGATTATCCAAAAACTTAGTTAGGTTAGTGGTATGAAACATAGGTTTTTAAAGCAGCATTAAGAGGTAATTAGTAGATCTTAAGAGGTTAGTTTAACGGTGTTGTGTATTAGATTGATAAGAGTAGGGGTATGGTAAAACCTATGAAAGTTATGGACTATGGATATAGAATGGTGAAATAGTTAGGTTTATCATAGAAAGGTTTAGTTGATATTAATAAACTAAAAGTATAGGATCATATTAATATGTTAGCTACATCAGCAAAATATATAAACCAAAATCAATCTAAAACAATTAATATACCATAGGACTATACGTATTAGCAATTTAAAGATGTATATTTGGATGCTTGGCGAAAAAAGATAAAGGGTGTTACCACGTATAGAGCTGGGACTATGACTGCTGTATTATAGGATACTAAAAAAATAAAAACAGTAGATTCTGAAATGTCGTAGCTATAGAAACTATATAGGAAAAAGGGTGATCAAGTAATACTATCTGATGTAGTCGTTCCGAATAAATCTTATGCTTTACAGTATAAAGTAAAAGACAAGAACAAAAAGAAATGGTATTTTACTATTCCTTGTGCTGATAAAGAACTTACTAAACCGTTTGCTATATTTATTAGAACTAATCATAGAGAATCAAATTAGGTTACTGATATGGTAATCAATGCTTTATAGAAATTAATATTATAGTCTGGTGTACGTGAATAGTTAGTATCATAGCAAAGATAGAAATATAATGGACAATCTAATGTTGACAAGATAGGTAGAGCATTAGGAATGGCTTTAAGACACAATATTAAAATTAATAAAATAGTATAGGTTTTATAGTAGTATAATGATGGTTTATCAACATTAATGTTTAATATAAAAAAAGTACTTTCAAGCTTTATAAAAGACGGTACAAAAATATAGGGTAAATAGTGTTAGAATTGTGGATAGGCTACATTAGTATATCAAGCGGGTTGTAGTACGTGTTCATCGTGTGGTTTTTCAAAGTGTTCATAATATATTAATATAATAGTGTTGTAAAAATTTAAAATTCGGAGGTTGTTTATGGTCAAGATTTTTGGTAGATCTAACAATAATTATAGTGGTTGTGTAACTACAATGTAGTAGGAGTCATCAATTGTTACAAATGACAGTGCTGAAACGGCAGAATAGCTTTTAACACAAAACGATTCAGTTAAAATAATTGGCAATTAGATATATTTATATGACGACATCAGCGATAAATCATTACTTAAATTAAAATAGTGTTTACGTAAAGTAAATAAAAAATTAGATCAGATAATATT
This sequence comes from uncultured Spirochaetaceae bacterium, assembly GCA_964470795.1. Lineage (GTDB taxonomy): Bacteria > Spirochaetota > Spirochaetia > Sphaerochaetales > Sphaerochaetaceae > Bullifex. The sequence goes on from CAYYEN010000011.1 coordinate 14,587, forward strand.
ATAGCTTGGTTGGGTTGAACCTAATATGTTTATTATTAATATACACATCGCATCTAATGGAGGTTGTTGCTTTAGTGGGTTACATATGTATGATACTATCAAAGAAAATAAATACACTATTAATACTTATATTGATGGTTTTGCTGCCTCAGCAGCTACATTCCCTTTTTTGGCTGGAAAAAATAGATATATATCAGAAAACTCTTATGTAATGATTCATCAACTATCATCATTAGTATCAGGTACATATTAGAATTTAAAAGATTAGTTATCTAATTGTTAGAAGATCATGGAAAGCTTTAAAAAAGTATATTTAAATGAACTTACAATTGAAAAAGAATAGCTTGATGTATTACTATCTAAAGATCTATGGCTAACAAAGGTTTAGGCTAATAAATTAGGATTTTAGCGTTAAAAAATCGATTTTAAATCGATTTTTAAGTAAAGTGGGTATATTTATACTACTTTTTAATTATCGTTTGAAAAACAAGGTTTTTTTACACCAATTAAAAAACCATGAAATCCGAGCCGTTCTGGTAAAGGGTTTGAGGGGTGTTAAAAACCATTAAATTAGATTATCAACACAATAAAAATATAAAAACCTGCAATTAAATTAAAAATATTTTAACTTTTTTAAAAATAAATTGCAGGTTTTTTAATATGGATGTTATAATATATATATATAACAAAAAAGAAAGAGGTTACAAATGGAAACAAAAAAAGCAATGTATCAATTAATAGTTGATCGTAAACCTGGGTTGAGTTTTGAAGTGTTAGAAATTGTAAAATCAATTAATGAAGTTAAACCAGCCTGGGGTGGTATATTATCACCAGAGACACATGTTTTTATAGCTAAAATACCATTTAATATTCTTTCAGTGATTTATGAACTTAACACTGATAATGGTATTGAATTTATGAAAAATAATGGTTGGCTTGATGATCAAGGTAATGTTAAACAATTCATCCTTGACGGTGAATTTAAAGTTAGAATAGTGTTAGAAAAAGATTACAATGTAAATTATCAATATCGATATTATGATGATATTGATGATGCATATTATTCAAATTGGATGTTTAAAGAAGATTGGGTTAGGACATCTGTTAAAGGTAACCATTTTTTTTATGAAACATCAATGATAATAGATGATTCAACTGTTGTTGATGATAATGTTAAAACGTCGTTTAATAAAAGTGAAATATATAATTATTTAAAGACAACAGAATGGCGAACAAAGCGTCATAATATAAATGATGGTCATGGTATTTTAATGTCATCAGTATGGTTAGATTATCAAGATTTGAAATTTTAAATAAAAAGAAAAGAGGTTATAATTATGGCAACATCAATAGAATACTCACACTTTCAACTCTTAGATTTAAGCTATCCTGTTAAATTTAAGATTACTAAAATGATTCGTTCATTTGAACCACAACAATACTCTGATGAATATCATGTTTTTGAAATTGAAGTAACATTTGATGAATTACTTAAATTATTTGAATTAGTAACAACTGACGGTTTGGAATTTATGCGACAAGCAGGTTGGATTAATCAAGATAATGAACATAATCCATTAATTAGTGCTGGTAAGTTCAGAATTACAGTAACCTTATGTAGGGACAATGAACTTAACCAAAATCATGATTCCTGGCGTTTAACTGGACGCCATTACTTTGGTGAAACAATGTTAATCGGTGAAGTTGATGACAAGTCAATTAAAACATCATTTACTGAACAAGAAATCTTAAACGTTACTTGGGACAACTGTTGTTCAAATAGTCAATTGATATTTGAATCTGACATCAGATAAATTTATAAAGGAAAATTAAAATATGAGTAATAGTAATTTAAAGAAGACAATTACTGACAGTAAAGCTAAACCTACAAAGAAAACTACTGACAGTAAAGCTAAATCTACAAAGAAGACAACAACTAAAAAATCTAAAACAACTAAAGTTAAAAATAGTATGAAAATGCCAGAGTCACATTGTTGGAGTTTTGGATATGGTGTATGTAAAATATTTATACCAAAATTATTTGTAAATGATTTCGAAAAATTTATTAAAAAGAGTAATTATAATATATTAGCTGACGCGCATTATCAATACGAATTAGCTATGATAAAGAAAAAGAAAGTTTCAAATCATGATCTCCAATTCAATGAAGGTCGTGATTATATCTTTAAAACTGAGTTAAAACAACCATTAGTTGCTTGGCTCAAGGATATGTATAGAAATATTGAAAAACCAACAGTTACAGTTAAAGAAACAAAGGAGAAAAAAATAAAATGTTAGTGCCATCATCATTTACTAAAAATTTAATAAGCAAATCCAAACCACTCTCAAAAGAAGAAGAATATAACTGGATCCAAGATTATCAAAAAAACAAATCTGAAAAATCAAAATTAGTTTTATTAAACGCCATGAGTAAGTTTATAGCAAGTTTAATATATAAGTATAATACCAATTTTGAAGTTGCCGTACCATCAGCCACTTTTGATGACGTATTCAACCAAATGGTATTAATAATGTTTAAAAGTTTAGATAAATTTAATTTTAAAAAAGAAGTAAGGTTGACTACTTTTTTAAACGTACAATTCCAAACAATTTTAAACACACCTGGTGTAGTAATGGGAACTGCTTTCTCGAGAAGAATGTTAAACAAAAAAGAAAAAGAAATCAACATTGATAAACCAATTAATGATAGAGGCGCCACTATAGGTTCAATATTACCAGACGGGTCATTAAGTTTATCTGCTCAGTTCATGGATCAGAGAACAAGACGTAAGTTACTTAACGCCGTAGACAGACTTGATAGAAAAACTAAATCATATATTATAGCACTATATGGATTTGACAAACCTAAAAAATGGGTTGATGAACATGGTAAAATCACAGGAGCAAGTATAGCTCGTGAAGAAGGTTTATCACAAGATATAGTTCAAAGAAAAATAAGACAAGGTTTAGAAAAGATAAGAGGCTACTTAAGTGAGTCGAGACATGAATTCCATCACGATCTTGACTATTTATTGTAGCATTATAGAAATAAATAATTAAAGAGGTAAAATTTTGAAATATTCATTAATTAGAAACACATTAAAACCATCAAGAGCTAATATACAAGACGCAGGTATAGATATTTATTTACCTAAATTTGATATATAGTTCTTATAGTACTTTAGATCTATAAACGAAACATAGTCATTCGAGTTTAAAGGTAATAAGTTAATAATTAAACCACATAAACGAGTGAGAATTCCATCAGGAGTCATATTTAATACACCTGTAAACAATATGCTACTATCACTATAGAAAACAAGTGTGCCATATAAAACAGGTTTAGTTAGTGGTGGTAGATGTGTTGACGCATCATACCGTGGCGAGTACTTCGCATCATTGATTAATACATCTGATGAAGATGCTATATTAGAATAGGATCAAAAGATTATACAAGTAGTATTAGTGCCAATTAATTAGGATCATATACTATAGGAAGTTAAACACAGTTAGTTGTTTAATGGTAGAGAAAAATCAACAAGAAACACAGGAGCCTTCGGTTCATCTGATGTTTAAAATATTATCAATAAAGGAGATATAAAAAATGAAAATTAAATTAAATCCAAAAATCAATAATAATGAACAGGTAAAATAGAAATAGAGCTATAATAAGAATAAGCAGCAAAAAACATAGAATCCTAAAGATAAAGACCTTAAAGATTCTAAATAGGAATCAATCAAAACGGTTGACCAACCAAAGGAATAATTAAAAGAAAGGGGTTTTCATTGCAAGTTTCAAGAATTACCAAAACAAAATACAAAAACAAAGACTGTATACAATTATATGGATATCAAGAAGACGGAACACCAAAATCTATAATCAAGGAATTTGATAATTTTGTATGGATGAAATAGTAGAACATATCAAAATTAAAGTAGAAACATTAGGTATAGCTTGATCAAGATTATAAAGCATACAATTCATCAGAAACGTTTAAAAAAGTAATATTAAAGAATAACAAATATTTTATTCCTAAACCTGTACATGATCTATCATACAACGACGATATATCGGTATAGACTAAATTTATACTATAGAATGAAATTGAATTCTCAAGAAAAAGACACATAGCATTTTTTGATATTGAAACTTATTATAATGAAGATAATCCAATTGACAATAGCACGTAGGTAGCTCAAGCACCAATAACATCTATAGTATTCTATTCTAATGAATTAAAAAGATATTTCACCCTAACATGGCATCCAACCAAGGAAGTTGATTAGGGTGATTATTTTTATATAATTGAATAGGAAAACAATGATATATATATGTGTGATGGTGAAAAAACAATGTTAAATATCTTTTGTCAATTAATAAAAGAATTAAATATTGACGTGATTACTGGATGGTATAGTCACGGATACGACGTACCATATATTATGAAAAGAATGCAGAAATTATTTGGCAACTATAACATGATATCACCAACAGGTAATGCTTGGCTTGGTAACAAAAGACCTCAAGATGATTATTATAAATTAAGAATTAGTGGTTTAGATTCAATAGACTTAATGGAAGTAGTAAAATCATTAAATTATAATTTACAAAATAATAAACTTGATACAGCAGCTGAATAGATATTAGGAACTTAGTTCATGAAGATTAAATAGACTACATGGAGAGACTGGTAGTTAAATTTTGAGGGTTTCTTAAGGTATGCTATACGTGACGTGTAGATCTTACATATGATTGATGAAAAACTAAAATGTTTTGAATACTTAATTCAAATGCAAATATTATCAAGTATTACTACACTAAACGATATTATGTCGGTAACAAGATTAATAGACTCATTATTGATTAAAAAGTTTTGGAATCGAGTAATATTCCCAAATAATACACAAAAAGAACAACAAAGTTTCATGGGTGGTAGAACTATAGATCCAAGATAGACTGGCGTTCATAGAAATGTAGCAGTGCTTGACTATGCGTCACTGTATCCAACTACTATTATGGGCTATAATATATCACCAGATACATTTTTATTCTCATTGGAACAATTAGGTTGGAAGGCTTTTAATGAGTAGCTAACACATTTACAAGACAATAATATTAAATATGTAGATACAGGATTCTCAGATGAATTATTTGGTGGAAGATATATATTCTTATCACAAGCGGAACAAGTTGGAATTATTCCATAGCTATCATTAGAATTATACTTAATGAGAAAATAGTATAAAAAAATAGCAGCTACAACTAAAGATCAAGTTTAGAAATTGATAGCTGATAAAAGACAATATGCTATTAAGATTATATTAAATAGTATTTATGGAGCTATGGGTTTTAGATTCTTTAGATTATTTGTCCCTGAATGTGCTGACGCCGTAACATTTTTCGCTAGAAAAGCAATTATTCGAGCTTAGAATGAAGCAAGTGCTTATGGAACAATACTTTATAGTGACACTGACTC